>NZ_DBLZZO010000038.1:0-18324 GCF_057858645.1 Eubacterium sp. | reverse complement strand
TGAATATGTGTTTGGTTTTGCAATTCCTGTATTAATCAAACTATTTGAAAAGCAATAAACAAAACCGTACTGGTAATAGGAAACTCTTAATTCTCCAAACTTAAGCGATATTAAATTTGAACCTAAACCAAGGGATAAAGTTCCAAAACCTATTAACCATATTATTAAAATTCCAATAATATTTCTTGGATATTTTATTCTATGTCTGACTTTTGGTGCCTTAAAAAATCCGTAAACCAATAATGCAATTACAAATATTAAAGCAAGAATTACTAAAATAATTTGAAAAAATGAAAAATACTTTGTAATAACGCCCAAGCCACTATCAATAAGCATTAAGTCCACTGCAGTAAAAGGCGTTACTCTGTTTGCAAGTAAAACAGCATTTGTTATACCAGATATAATCCATATAACAGAGATTAAAGATAACCCCCAAAGTCGTCTTCTCATTAACAATGTAACCGACAGTGTCATCAAAATAATTACTGAATTGCATAAAAATACATAAGGTGAACCAATCAAGAAATAAATTCCTTTCAGAAAAGAACCTCTTGCCATCATTTCGATTAATAGATTGACCAACAGAGCAATTGTTATATACATATAAATTATGTGTTTATTGTATGTTTTAGCAAAGAAAGCTCTGTAAGTTTTGTATCTTTCTTTCCCTTTTTGAACAATATCACTAATATCTTTTTTTATTTTTTCATTATCTAATATTGTTTCATCTATTTCATTATCTGATTTCTTTTCATCTATTTTTTTATCAACATTTTCATTGTCCGATTTTTTTTCATTTGATTTTATATCTTTATTTTCGTTATCCAATATTCTTCCTCCATTACATAAATATATAGAAAAACATTTCTTTTTAGGGCGTACCCTTTCACAATGATACAACATTTCACATTTTTTTCAAGTTATTTTTAATATTTACTCTCATCTTGTTCCTATATAAATATAGTAAATATAATTATTGCACTTCATTGTATTCCTTGAAAGATTACTTATATATTTATAATAATAAGATAGTAACTGTGTTTACTATAAACAAAATATTTGAAAAAAATATGAACTATTTTTATTAGATAGTATTTTTATAAAAATCCAAGTATCCTGCTATGATTTTCACACTTTAAACCGTTGAATTATTTTATATATATGTTATACTACTTTTGCATAATTATGAATTTATGTTATAATTGTTTAGCATATTTTATGTTGCTTTATGATTATGCATCATAATTTTAGATAAATTTATATAACTAATATTTAAGGAGACATTATGGGAAGTACATTTTTTAGGAAATTACCTACACCAATGGAAATCAAGACTATGTATCCTGTTCCTGAGGCTGTAGCAGAACAAAAGAAAAAGAACGATGCCGAAATTCGTGATATTTTCACAGGTGCAAGTGACAAATTTGCTGTTATCATCGGCCCTTGTTCAGCAGATAATCAGGATGCTGTTGAGGATTACGTTCAAAGATTAGCACGAGTTCAGGAAGAAGTTAAAGATAAACTTTATATTATTCCTAGAGTATATACAAATAAACCACGTACAACAGGTAAAGGCTATAAAGGTATGTTACATCAGCCTGATCCTGAAAAGAAACCTGATTTATTGCAGGGATTAATCACAATTCGTCAGATGTTTTTAAAGATTATGGAAGATACAAAATTACCAATTGCTGACGAAATGCTTTATCCTGAAAATGCAAGATATTTTTCAGACTGCATATCATACGTTGCAATCGGTGCCCGTTCAGTTGAAAACCAGCAGCATCGTCTTACATCAAGTGGTTTAGATATTCCTGTTGGTATGAAGAATCCTACAAGTGGAGATATTTCAATTATGTTAAACTCTATTGAAGCTGCACAGGCTTCACATTCATTCTTATATAGAGGTTGGGATGTTCAAACTGAAGGGAACGATTTAGCCCATGCAATTTTACGTGGTGCCGTAAACCAGTATGGTTCATGCATTCCAAACTACCATTATGAAGATATGGTGAATTTACATGAAAAATATGTTGCAAAAGGTTTTGCAAATCCTGCTCTTGTTGTTGACTGTAATCATTCAAATTCAAACAAGAAATATATGGAACAAATTAGAATTGCAAAAGAAATCATGCATAACCGTAAACATTCAAAGGACTTAAAAGGGTTTGTTAAAGGTTTAATGATTGAAAGCTACATTGAAGGTGGAAATCAGCCTGTTGATGGTCATTGTTATGGTAAATCTATTACTGATCCATGTTTAGGCTGGGAAGATACAGAAAAATTACTTTACCTCATTGCTGAAGAAGCATAAAAAAAAGACAATGTGATTTAAATTGGAATTCAAATCTTTTATAGAATTTTAATACATTAAATTTCTATATATAATTCTGAAAATAAAAGGAACGTTTACTTTATTATACCTAGCCGATTTTATCGGTTAAATATAATTGTTAAGTAAACGTTCCTTTTTTAACTGTCTGTTCTACTTATGTTATATTATTTATTATCGTTCTGTGCATTAAAAAACTTAAAAATCTCACCAATAAAAATAAACAAAGTTCCTAAAACAATCGAGAAAAATACTGTTGCAATGCCAATGCCATAATTAACTTCTGATAATGCATCTAGTTCATATCTGTTCTGATATTTAATATTTATCACAAAAGCAATTGCAATGCCAATTACCATTACAATAACACCTATAATTCTTGCTATGTACGTCATTTTTTCAGCATAATTTTTATTCATCTTTAGTTTCCCTTTCCCTCTTTAATATATATATATCACAATCTGCACACTAAAAGCTGATTATTAATCTTACCATAAGTCATTATACAATATTTTGTGTCTTATCATATATATTTTTTACTCTACTACTACCTGTTTCCATGTACATGTGTGTAGTTGATATATCTGAATGCCCCAGCATTTTCTGTATAACCTTTAAATTCGCACCATTTTCAACTAAATGTGCTGCAAACGAATGTCTTAATGTGTGAGGTGTTATATCCTTGTTAATTCCAGCTTTTTCACCGTATTTTTTAAGCAGTTTCCAGAACCCCTGTCTACTCATTTCTCCACCGGTGCAATTAGGAAAAAGCACATCACTTTTTATGTTCTTGCTTATCAACTGTGGTCTTCCCTCTTCCAAATATTCAGTTAAAGCCTTGTGTGCTTCCTGACCAAATTCAAGAACCCTATCTTTTTTTCGATCATGACATGTAATCTTTTCAACATTAATATTAACGTCTGTTATTTTCAATGTAATAAGTTCTGTAACTCTCATACCTGTTGCATACAATAATTCAAGCATAGCCTTATCCCTTAACTGTTTTGGTGTTTTTCCCGATGGTTGACTTAAAAGCAAGTCAATTTCTTTTACAGAAAGGATTTCCGGTGTCTTCTTTACTATTTTAGGTGATTTTAAATTAGCCGCCGGATTAAATTCTATATATGCTTCTGTATACAGGAAATTAAAGAACGCTTTAATGGATGCAATTGTTCTGGAAATTGTTGTTGGCGCTCTTCCTATACTTTGTAAATGAATAATATATTCTTCCAAATCTTCTTTTAAAATAGTGTTAATTTGAACTTTCTTATTTTCCTTTTCAAAATATTCAAATAATTTCCTTACATCTCGAATATACGATTCTTCTGTATTGGGAGATATATTCTTCTTTTTATGCAATTGTAAAACAAATTCATTTATTAAATCCTGCATATACTTATCCCTTTTCTTATCGCTGTATTCCCTATTATATAAGTGTTTTTTTATAAAATCAAATTGTTTTTTTATCTATCTTTTTACCATAATATGTACATTATACAACATATATTATTGAGGTTTTTGAAAGAAACAATATATAGTAATTTTTGTGATTTTCTCAATATTTTTAATATTTTTTCTTGATAAATTTTCTTAATAATTTTTCATAATATTTTTCTAAATGTTTTTTTACTGTTTTTAATAGTCCATTTAATATTTTTATATCATATTGTATATTTTTGCATCTATGCTTTTAGATTGATTTTATATTTAACTTTGTAATATTTTACTATTATAAAATTGGGAACTATTTTAATTATTTATAGTTTTAGAATTATTTTAATTATTTATAGTTTTTGAGAACTATTTTAATTATTTTATAGTTCGGAATTTTTTTAATTAATTTGTATTATTTTAGAAAATATTTATAAGAAAGCTTTCAATAAATGTAGTTGCAACAAGAAAAGATATAGATGCTAATCTTTTATATTTTTTCTTACAATATGTTTCATACATAATCATTATTAAAAATGCAAACCATCTAAAACTGCATATAACCCATGAGACATCTGACAGCCTTATTGCAATAACAAGTGTTGCTGTAAATTTTATTGTATATACAAATATTAAAACCGCCCAAAAAGCTTCTCTATGTTTCAAGAAATTGGGTATACATATAAAAATATATCTTTTCAGATTGTTGCATAGCATAATAATAAATATATTAATTAATTGTTCAGTATATATAATTTCTTCTCTTCTTGCAAAAAAATCTATGGCTATTGTATTGTAAACTATTATTCCAATAATAGCTCCAATTACAATTCCATAGACTTTATAATTTGCAAATACTTTATTTAAGCTCATTTATCATAATATACCTTTAATACTTTTATATATTATATTACTTTGTACAATATTTATGATAGTAAGTCAAAATAGATGATATTGTTTTTGCATCATTGATTTCATTGCTTAAAATTTTCTCAATTAATTCTTCTACAGTATAAACTTCTAAATCAATATATTCATCAGGATCTAAATGTTGATGTGTTTTTTCAAGATCAAAGGCAACATACACATCTATTTTTTCACCTGAATATGCAACTGCCGGAGCTAATGTTTGTAAAAATTCAATTTTCTCTGACTTATATCCTGCTTCTTCTTCCAACTCACGAGCCGCACATTTCAATGTTGGTTCATCAATCGAATCTTTTCCACCAGCCGGGATTTCCAAAGTATACTTGTCAATGGCATTTCTCCACTGTCTTACCATAATAATTCTACCATCAGACATTACCGGTATAACAGCCGCGGCACCTTTATGTTGCAAGAAATCCCAATATACTTTCTTTCCTTCCGGTGTAATAATTTCATCTTTACAGAATTCTAATATTGCTCCATCATAAACTTTTTCTCTATTAATACGTTTAAACTTTTCCATTTCATCACCCTATTCAATACCCTTACATTTTTTATAACATGCATCACTTGCGGCAAAAAGTGCTTTTCTAAAACCATTATTTTCTAACTGTTCAACCGCTGCAATTGTTGTCCCACCTGGAGAACATACATTATCCTTCAGTACACCCGGATGTTCGTTTGTTTCAAGCATAAGCTTTGCAGAACCTAAAACAGTTTGGGCCACAAACTCGTACGCATCACTTCTTTTCATTCCGCATTTAACAACACTATCTGCTAATGCTTCTATAAACATAAATACATATGCCGGCGAGCTACCACTTGCACATACAACTGCATCCATAATTTTTTCCTCAACAACTCTCATTTTCCCAAATGATGAGAAAATTTTCTCAATTTCTTCTTTTTCTTCTTGAGAGAAAAATTCTTCATTGTAGGATACGCCTGTCATGCCTTCCCCTACCATTGCAGGAGTATTTGGCATTGTTCTTACAATCTTCTTAGTTCCACACATATCTTCCAACTGCTCAATTGTAACCCCCGGTGCCAGTGAAACAACTACAGATTCCTGTGCAACATTTTCTTTTACCTGTGGCAAAACACTATCAAACATCTGTGGTTTAACAGCTAATATTATGTACTTACTATTCTTTATAACATCTTCGTTGTTATTTAAAAACTTAACACCTGTTTCTTCACTTATCTTTTCCATTTTTTTCTTGGTACTACTATGGAATACTATATCATCCTTATTATATAATTTAGAAACTCCATTTAATATAGCACTGCCCATGTTTCCCATTCCAATAAAACCTAATTTAAACATATTTCCTCCTATTTTTTCAGTCTATAAAAATTATAGCACAATTCTGTTATCCTGTGGTGGAATTTCTTATTATGGATTAAAGAATGTCGCTTGCGACATTCTACGCACCCAGCACATATTGCTTTTGCAATATTTTTCTTTTTGTGCGAGGGTGCATCCCTAGTGGAACGTTTTTATGTAATAAGAAATTCTGCAGAAATTTCTTATTACATAAAAAAAGGAAATGCGATTTCTCACATTTCCTATTATCGTAGATTTTACTTTGCATAATCTATGGCTCTTGATTCTCTCACGATATTAACCTTTATCTGACCAGGATATTCAAGCTCATCTTCGATTTGCTTTGCAATATTTCTAGCCATTAATACCATGTCAGCATCACTAACCTTTTCCGGTATAACCATAATACGAACCTCTCTACCTGCCTGAATGGCAAAAGATTTATCAACTCCCTCGTATGAGTTTGTTATGTCTTCTAACTGTTTTAGTCTGTTTGTGTAAGTCTGCACTGTTTCACGTCTTGCACCAGGTCTTGCAGCAGAAATAGCATCAGCAGCCTGTACAATACATGCTATTAATGTTTCAGGTTCAACATCACCGTGGTGAGCTTCAATCGCATTAATAACTGTAGCTGATTCTTTATATTTTCTACATAAATCAACACCTAACTGAATATGTGTACCTTCTTTTTCATGGTCAACAGCCTTACCAATATCATGTAATAAGCCTGCTCTTTTTGCTACTCTAACGTCCAATCCAAGCTCTGAAGCTAATAGACCCGAGATAAGAGCAACCTCAATAGAATGTTTTAAGGCATTTTGTCCATAACTTGTTCTAAACTTCATCTTTCCTAAAAGTTTAACAAGTTCCGGATGAATTCCATGTACACCAACTTCAAGAGTTGCTGCCTCACCTTCTTCTCTAATCATAGTCTCAACTTCTTTTTGAGCCTTATTAACCATTTCCTCAATTCTAGTTGGCTGAATTCTTCCATCAACAACCAGTTTTTCAAGAGCAATACGGGCTACTTCTCTCCTAATTGGATCAAATCCTGATAAAACAACTGCTTCAGGAGTATCATCAATAATCAAATCAACACCTGTTAGAGATTCAAGAGTTCTGATGTTTCTTCCTTCTCTACCAATTATTCTACCTTTCATTTCATCATTAGGTAATGAAACTACAGAAATAGTTGTTTCAGCAACATGGTCTGTTGCACATTTCTGAATTGCATTAACAACCAATTCCTTAGCTTTCTTATCAGCTTCCTCCTTGGCCTGTTTTTCATGTTCCTTAATTACTTTTGCAGTTTCAATCTTAATTTCTTCTTCAACAGTTTGTAATAATTGTTCTTTTGCCTGTTCAGAGGTTAATCCAGAGATTCTCTCCAGTTCCTGTATGCGCTGTTCGCTTAATTGTTCTACTTTTTCCTTAGCTTTGTTTAATTCTTCTTCACGAGATTTTAAGCTATTTTCTTTCCTATCAAGGGCATCTGATTTTTTCTCAACTGCTTCTTCCTTGTTAAGAACACGCTTCTCATATCGTTGAACTTCTGATCTTCGTTCTTTGATTTCTTTATCAAGCTCATTTTTAGTTTTTAAATTCTCTTCTTTAGCTTCTAAAAGAGCTTCTTTTTTCTTTGCTTCTGCTGTTTTAATTGCATCGTCAATAATTCCACGAGCTTTATCCTCAGCAGTACCAATTTTCTTGGCATCAGAATTTTTCTTTATAGAAATTGCAACTAATGCTGAAATCAAAGTGTCCACGAGAATCACTGCAACAAGTATGATAATCCAAGTAGTAGTATTCACAGGAGCACCTCCTTATTTAATTTTCATTGTACATTACAACATATCCATTTTACTTTATTACCCGTTTAATGTCAAGCAAAGTAGTAGTTCTAAAACACTGATTTTATATATATTTACATTATGTGATTTCATTACTCATAAAAAGAATTTTTCTGTTCCAAAATATAGTTATCAACTGCTTTTTTTACCATTGAAAAAGAATATCCTTTTCCAACTAAATACCTATAAAGTTTTTGCAAATCCTTTGAATCAGACAAATCATATCTTTTTGCACGTTTTTTTAATACACTAGAAATTGAATCATCTTCCGAAAAATCACTTTCCATAAAAGCTTCATCTATAAGTTCTTTTGAGATTCCTTTAGTATATAAATCCTGTATAATTTTTCGTTTACTATAAACACTTTTCTTGTAATCAAGATATAACATGGCATATCTCTTGTCATTAATAAGATTATACTCTTCTAAATAATCAATAACTTTGTAAATTATATTTTCAGGATACAAACCTGACTTTAATTTATCTATAATTTGTTTTCTTGTTTTATACGAATCATCTAGAATATAAAGAGCCCTTTCTCGGGCTCTTTTGTATAAAATATCCATAATATCGTTGTATTCTCTATCGGAAATTTCATTATCTTCAATTAATTTTAATCTTCTTACCTCACCTTTATATAGATAGAACTGTAACTCTCCATCCAAGGTTATTTTAAAGCGATTTCCAACAGGTTCCATTTTAATGATTCTATGCATTATTCTTCCTCAGATGTTTTTTCAGTGTTATTAGCTTCTGCCTCTGTTTCTTCCTCATCTTCAGGATGAATGTAAAACTCTCTTACCTTTGCATCTACTTCTTCCATGATGTCAGGATGTTCCATAAAATATTTCTTTGCATTTTCACGTCCCTGACCAATCTTTTCGCCATTATATGCATACCATGAACCGCTCTTTATAACAATTCCACTCTTAGCAGCTAAATCTAAAATATCGCCTTCTTTTGAGATTCCCTTACCAAACATAATATCGAATTCTGCTTCTTTAAAAGGAGGTGCAATCTTATTCTTAACCACTTTAACTCTGGCTCTATTACCAACCATTTCTCCACCAGCCTTCAATGTTTCAACTCTTCTTACATCAAGTCTGACTGATGCATAGAACTTAAGCGCTCTACCACCTGTTGTTGTTTCAGGATTACCAAACATTACACCAATTTTTTCTCTTAACTGGTTAATGAATACAACTGTGCAACCTGTTTTGTTCATTATACCTGTTAATTTTCTTAATGCCTGTGACATTAATCTGGCATGCTGTCCCATATGAGAATCGCCCATATCTCCATCGATTTCTGCCTTAGGAACTAATGCTGCAACAGAGTCAACAATAATGATATCTACAGCTCCTGAACGAACCATTGTTTCTGTGATTTCCAATGCCTGTTCACCATAATCTGGCTGCGAAATATACAAATTATCAATATCTACACCAATTGCCTTGGCATATACAGGATCTAAGGCATGCTCCGCATCAATAAATCCTGCCACACCGCCTCTTTTCTGTGCTTCTGCTATCATATGTAAAGCTACTGTAGTCTTACCACTTGATTCAGGTCCGTATATTTCTACTACTCTACCCTTAGGTATACCACCCAAACCTAATGCTAAGTCTAAGCTAAGAGAGCCTGTTGGAATTGTTTCTACGTTAATCTTTCCCGAATCTCCCAGTTTCATAATAGCACCCTTTCCATGCTGTCTTTCTATTTGAGATATTGCTGCATCTAATGCTTTTAATTTTTCTTCTTTATTCATAATTCGTCCTTTCTGTTCGAACCTATGTTCGTCATATAAGTATAATAGTACAATCCGTTCTTTGTGTCAACAATTAATTAATAAATATTATATATGTTTTTTTACTATTATGCAACACTTTACTTATATGTTTAATTTTTACTTTTATGTTGCTTTGTGTTAAGGTAATTATATTCTCTTTTCATATTCTATACAATCACCGCCATCGATTACTTCGTCCGGTTTCATTTCATATATCATACATTTTGATGTATTACAAGGTAACTTTTCATCATCAAAACAATATTCACAATCTTTACAAACCAAATCATTATTTTTAATAATTTCAAATTTTAAAAGGTCATCTACAAATTTATTTGACATTATTTTTTATCTCCATTATGTAAAAAACTATTATAAAAAATTTACGCAAACAACTTAACTGTCATCTTAAATAAATCATTCTATAATAGTTTTTTCTTTTATATATTTTCTCTTTATATGTTTCACTTTACTAAGTTATCTTTAAATAATTAAATTTAAAGCAACATGCAATAACCCATGTTATTAAAACTTATAATCTTATACTTCTCTTATAAACCAAGAATTTTCTCAAGAGCTGTAATCTTTGTACAAATTATTAAGATTTCACTAGCTTCCTTTAATTCATCTGGCGTTGCAAATGAAGGTGCAATTCTAATATTCTTGTCTTCAGGGTCCTTTCCATAAGGGAAAGGTGAACCTGCACCTGTTAATACCATACCTGCATCCTTACACATTGAAACAACTTTCTTTGCACAACCTTCCATTGTATTAAAAGAAATAAAGTATCCACCGTTAGGATTTGTCCACTCTCCAACTCCACATGGCTTTAATTCAGATTCTAACATATCAAGAACAGCTTTGAATTTTGGTCTCATTTTCTCTGCATGTTTCATCATATGTTTCTTTACACCATCAAAATTCTTGAAATATCTTACATGACGTAACTGATTCATTTTATCATAACCAATTGTCTGAATTGCCATCTGTTCCAAAATAGACTTAACATTTTCTTTTGAAGAAGCCATTGCAGCTACACCTGAACCTGAAAATGTTACTTTTGAAGTTGATGCAAATTCATATACTAAATTAGGATTTCCTGCCTTTTCACATTCTGAAATAATATCTAATATTTCATCCTGTCTATCTTCATATAAATGATGAATAGCGTATGCATTATCCCAATAAATTCTAAAATCTTTTGCTGCAGGTTTAAGTGCTGCCATTCTCTTTACAACTTCATCTGAATATGAAACACCTGTTGGATTTGAATATTTTGGAACACACCAAATACCCTTGATTGAATCATCTTCTGCAACTAATTTTTCAATCATATCCATATCAGGTCCATCTGCCTTCATAGGAATATTTATCATTTCAATACCAAAGTATTCTGTAATTGCAAAATGTCTGTCATATCCCGGTACAGGACATAACCATTTTACTTTATCAAGCTTGCACCATGGTGTGCATCCTAATACACCATGTGAATAGGCTCTTGAAATAGAGTCATACATTATGTTTAAGCTTGCATTTCCGTATATAATAACATGATCTTCTGTTGTACCCATAATATCAGCCATCATCTTCTTTGCCTCAGGAATACCACCTAAAACGCCATAATTACGGCAATCAATTCCATTTGATGCATGTACATCAGACTCACTTGTTAAAACATCTAACATATCCATACTTAAGTCTAACTGTTCTTTGCCAGGTTTACCTCTAGACATATCAAGACTTATATTCTTTTTACAAATCTCTTCATAATCTTTTTTTAAACCTTCAAGTTCTTTCTTTAGTTCATCCTTGCTCATTTCACTGTAAGCTAACATATTATTTCCTCCAAATTAATTTTTTAAAACATTAAAATTTTTAGACACATATTCAATCATAGAAATAATTGTAAGTGCCAATGATATCCATATTAAAATCTGTCCAATAATATATAAAACAGAATTGTTTAATGGTGTATTAACAATAAGTACAATAATCATAACCATTGAGAAAGCAGTTTTAAATTTGCCCCACCAACCGGCTGCTAAAACAATGCCCTGATCAGCGGCAAGCATTCTAAAACCACTAATAAATAATTCTCTACTAATTATAATTATTACCACCCATGATGGTATCATTTTTGGTGTTAAACAAATAAGTGCTGCACTAACAAGCATTTTATCTGCCAAAGGATCCATAAATTTTCCAAAATTGGTTACTAAATGATACTTTCGTGCAATTTTTCCGTCAAACAAATCAGTTATACTTGCAACAATAAAAACAATTGCCGCTAAATAGTAATTATATGGAATTGATTCAATTAACATAAATACAACGAAAATTGGAATACATAAAACTCTGAATGTTGTTAATTTATTTGCTAAATTCATTTTGTCTCCTTACCGGCTATATCAGTTCGCCTATTAAGTCATAATCATTTGTACCTGTGACTTTAACTTTTACAAAATCACCAGTCATAAGTTCTTCATCTGTCATAACAAATATATTACTGTCAACTCCCGGACAATCCATATATGTTCTTGCTATATAGGCATGTTCGCCAGAAATTTTTCCTTCTATCATTGCTATAAATTCTTTTCCTACATATTTTTCTGTAGTGTCAAAAACAATATCCTGCTGAAGTTCCATAATTTCATTTCTTCTGAAATTTTTAACTTCTTCATCTATTTGATCAGGCATTGATGCTGCAGGTGTGTTTTCCTCAGGTGAATAAGTAAATACACCAAGTCTGTCAAATTCCATTTCATTTACAAACTTCATTAATATGTCATGGTCTTCCTGTGTTTCTCCGGGAAAACCTGAAATTAAAGTTGTTCTTAAAATTATATCAGGAATTCTTTTTCTTAACTTACCAATGATTTCTCTTAACTGTTTGTTGGAAGTTCTTCTTCCCATACGTTTAAGAATATCGTCGCTGGCATGCTGTATTGGAATATCCAAATAATGGCATATCTTCTTTTCAGTAGCTATGGTTTCTATTAACTCATCATAGATTTCTTCAGGATAACAATACAAAATTCTTATCCACTGAATTCCCTGTATTTCAGCTAATTTTTTCAATAGAATATGCAAAGATTTTTTTCCATAAATATCTTTACCATACATTGTTGTTTCCTGAGCCACTAATATAAGTTCTTTTACACCTCTGTTTGCTAAATCCTTTGCTTCTTCAATAAGTACATCCATATCTACACTTCTGTAATTTCCACGAATCTTTGGAATAATACAATATGTGCAATATTTATCACAACCTTCGGCAATTTTTAAATATGCGTAATTGCCTGGTGTTGAAAGGTTTCTTGGAGCATTAACTCCCGCTAATTTATCTATATCATTAATAACATGAATATTTTTCCTGTTTATAAAAAATTCATTTAAGGCATTGGCAATACTGTCTATGGCTGTAGTTCCTATACAAATATCAATTTCAGGAATTTCTTCATCCATTTCTTCATAATATCTTTGAGCCAGACAACCGGCTAAAACTAACGCCTTGCAATTTCCTTCTTCTTTGTATCTTGCCATTTCAAAAATAGTATTAATACTTTCTTCTTTGGCATCATTTATAAAACAGCAACTGTTAATAACAATTACGTCTGCTTCTCTTTCATCGTCAGTAAATTCATAACCGGCTTTAGATAAAATTCCAGACATATGCTCTGAATCCACTAAATTCTTGTCACAACCTAATGAAATAAAAAGTACCTTCAAAAATATAAACTCCTTAAACTTTAAAATAGAATAAAGTGTCTGTTGACACTTTATTCTTCTTCGTCATCTCCTAAAATTCTAATTTTAGATTCTGCTAATTCTTCTACAGCAATTGACAATGGTTTCATACCTTCAGCGTCCTTGTCTAAAAGTGGCTTGTCACCTGCTATAATCTGTCTTGCTCTCTTTGATGTAGCCATAACAATTGAATATCTGCTCTGTACAACCGGCTGTTCACCGTCCTCTACATCACTATTAGCTACTGCCATTAAATCTGAATATGATGGGTGTAACATTTTTATCTCCTTTCGGCGAATTTTAATATTTCGCTTTTTATTTGATTAACAAAATCCATGTCTAGAGACTGAGGATTGTTGTCATTTTTTATATTTTCAATGTGCTTTGCACATTTTTCAACTTCATCATTTAATACGAAATAGTCGTATTTTTCCATATTGTCAGTTTCTTCTGCCGCCTTTTTCAAACGGTCATTAATAACTTCTTCTGTTTCAGTATTACGACCAACTAATCTGTTTCTAAGTTCATCAGCACTTGGAGGTAATATAAAAATCAAAATAGCTTCAGGCATGTTTTTCTTTACCTGCAAAGCACCCTTTGTTTCAATCTCTAATATTACATCATTTCCACTGTTAAGATTTTCCTCTACAAATTCTCTTGGTGTTCCGTAATAATGATCAACATATCCAGCATATTCTAAAAGCTTGTTTTCATTAATCATTGTTTCAAACTGTTCATTTGAAATATAATGATAATGAACTCCGGGGATTTCATTTGGTCTGGGTTCTCTTGTTGTTACGGAAACTGAAACCTTGTAAGTATCCTTGTGTTCCTTTAGATAATTAACAACAGTCCCTTTTCCAACACCGGAAAAACCGGAAATTACTAATAATTTACCTTTTTTCATAATACACACTCTTTTATTCTATATTTTGTATTTGTTCTCTGACTTTTTCAATGTCAGTTTTTAACATAATTGCATGGTCTGATATTTCAGAATCACTTGTTTTTGACAATGTGGTGTTTGCTTCCCTGTTCATTTCCTGTGCAATGAAATCAAGTCTTCTACCAACAGTTCCACCTTTTATTAAATCTTCACGCATTGCCTTAATGTGACTGTCAAGTCTTACAAGTTCCTCGTCAACACATACCTTGTCAGCAAAAACAGTGACTTCCTGAGCGATTCTTGACTCGTCAATTTGGTTATCTTCCAGCAACTCGTGAATCTTATTTGTAATCTTTTCCTTATACTCAGCAACAATAACCGGAGATTTTTCTGTAATAAATTTAACATTTTCAATCATACCGTCAAGTTTTGAAATTAAATCAACCTGTAAACGTTTGCCTTCTTCTTCTCTCGTTTCTATTAGCTTAATAACAGCTTCATCAATTGCTTTAATTACCAAAGCTTCAATTGCCTCTTCATCATCCTGTGCATTTTCAATTGTAATTACATCAGGGCTTCTCATTATGTAACTTGTTTTTACATCATTTTCTAACCCAAGTTCCCTGCTGATTTGTTCATAACAATCAAAATATTCTTTTGCAAGCATTGAATTGTATCTTATGCATTCGTCACCTTTGCCAAGATTTTCATAAGAAATAAATACATCGACTTTTCCTCTGCTAACAAATTTCTTCATTTCATTACGAACACTTCCTTCAAGGAAATTTAGTTTTCTAGGTACCTTTATACCTAATTCCAAATATCTATGATTAACAGATTTCATTTCAACAGTGACTTTTCTATCACCCTCTGAAACCTCAGCTCTGCCAAATCCTGTCATACTTTTTAGCATCTTTCCTCCTCTGTGTACATCTATCCACAGTTCTATTTATTATAATTCATATAAACACGACCGTCAAGTTACACTTAAATATAAGTAACACTTTCCCTTTAATACAGATATTTTTTCAAATACTGCATCTAAACAGGAATATTATTTACTAATAAAATGTAGAAAAATCAAGTACAAGTTTTAATGTTGAATTTTAATAACATAATAATTTGCAAATAACATTAAAAACCTATAAAATAAGTGTGATGTAAAAAAATTTATTTTTTAATTTTAAAGGAGATTATTATATGGCATTTGATGGTGTTACCATTTCTGCTTTGGTAGCAGAATTTAATGATAAATTACTTAATGGAAGATTATACAAAATTGCACAGACAGAAAGCGATGAATTATTACTTACAATCAAGAATGGTAAAAATCAATATCGTTTACTGATAAGTGCTAACGCAAGTCTTCCTTTAATATATCTTACAGATAAAAACAAACCGGCTCCTCTTACCGCACCTAATTTTTGTATGCTTCTTAGGAAACATATAAATAATGGACGTATTATTTCAATTACCCAGCCGGGGCTGGAACGAATTGTTGATTTTGAAATACAGCATTTAGATGAATTAGGCGACATAAAAACCAAACATTTAATCATAGAATTAATGGGTAAACACAGCAATATTATTTTTGTAAACGAAGGAACCATTTTGGACAGCATTAAGCATGTTAATTCAATTATGAGTTCAGTCAGACAGGTTCTACCGGGAAAAGAATATTTCATTCCTCATACCTCTGAAAAGCTTAACCCTCTTGATGTAGAAAAGGAAGTTTTCTTTAAAACAGTTTTTTCAAAGCCTATGCCTTTGTCAAAAGCTATTTATACATCTTTTACAGGTATCAGTCCTACTATTGCTGAAAACATTTGTTATGAGGGCAAATTTGATTCATCAATGCCTGCTAATGTTTTAGAACATGGGGACCAGAACATCGTTTGGATGTATTTTTATCAGCTAATTAACAAAGTTAAAAATTGTGATTTTATACCTACAATTTACGAGAAAAACGGAAAACCTGAGGAATATGGTGTAACCATTTTGTCAACTTACAGTGACTGCACAACAACATCCTTTGAAAGTATAAGCACTTTACTTGAAACATATTATTCTAAAAAGAACTTATACACAAGAATGAGACAGAAATCTGTAGATTTAAGAAAAATTGTAACTAATGCTCTAGAGCGAGATAACAAAAAATACAACATACAGTTAAAGCAGTTAAAGGACACAGAAAAAAAAGACAAATTCAAAGAATATGGCGACCTTTTAACAACTTATGGCTACTCAATAAAAGAAGGTTCTAAAGAATTTGAAACTGTCAACTACTATAATGGTAAAACAGTTAAAATCACTTTGGATCCTACTATTTCGCCTATTGAAAACGCCAAAAAATATTTTAATAAATATTCCAAATTAAAGCGAACCAGCGAGGCCTTGGAAACAATTATAGTCGAAACAAAAAATTCAATTGACTATCTTGAGTCAATTAACGTTGCAATAGACATGGCAACAACTGAAGATGACTTAAAAGCAATAAACGAAGAATTGGTTCAGACAGGTTTTATAAAGAAAAAACATACCAATAAGAAAGCTAAAAACAATAGCAAACCTTTACACTTTATTTCATCAGATGGCTTTGATATGTACGTTGGCAAAAATAATATTCAAAATGAACATCTTACATTTAAAGTTGCAACCGGAAATGACTGGTGGTTCCACAGCAAATCCTTTCCTGGCTCACATGTAATTGTAAAATGCAACAATCAGGAATTGCCTGATAACACTTTTGAAGAGGCCGCAAGACTTGCAGCTTTCTATTCCAAAGGTTCAAACCAGGATAAAGTTGAAATAGACTATATTCAGAAAAAGCATGTAAAGAAAGTTGCCGGTGCAATGCCGGGATTTGTTATTTATCATACCAATTATTCCATGATTGCGGAGCCTAATATCAACAATATAAAAGAAATCTAAAGTAAGGCAAAATATCGACAATATAAATGTAGCTAAATATTGCTAAACATTAACAACCTAAACTAAAAATAAAATATTAATTCTAAAAGAAGGTACTTAAAAAGCAGAGCCATAAAAGCTCTGCTTTTTATAGTTAATAGAATCTCCTTAAGATTCCCTATTATAAATTATAAACTTATATAAACGTTCTACTATTATCCGATTAATTCGTCATATAATTTTTCGTATTTCTTAGCTGATGTATTCCATGAATAATCTACTTCCATGGCTCTATCCACCATCTTATTCCAATCACGCTTCTTATCATAATAAATATGCTCTGCATATCTAACAGTTCCCATCATCTCATGTGCGTTATAATTCTTAAATGAGAATCCAGTACCTGTATTTTCATATTCATTATAAGGTTCTACTGTATCTTTCAAGCCACCTGTTTCCCTAACAATAGGTAATGTACCGTATCTCATGCTCATTAACTGACTTAATCCACATGGTTCAAACAATGATGGCATTAAGAAAGCATCACAGGCTGCATATATTTTATGAGAAAGTTCTTCAGAATAATATATATTAGCAGAAACATCTTTTCCATATTTCCAGTCAAAATGTCTGAACATATTCTCGTATCTTTCTTCACCTGTACCAAGAATAACAAACTGAAGTTCATCCTGACACATTTCATCCATAACACAGGATACCAAATCCAAACCTTTTTGGTCTGTAAGTCTGCTTACCAAACCTATCATCATCTTCTTAGGATTTACTTCCAAGCCTAACTCTTTCTGTAAAGCTGTTTTATTCTTAACTTTTTCTCTTCGGAAATTATCTTTGCTGAAATTCTTTACAATTAATTTGTCTGTAGCCGGATTATATTCATCATAATCAATACCATTTACAATACCTCTAAGACAATTAGATCTTGCTCTCATTAATCCATCAAGACCTTCTCCAAAGAAAGGTGTTTTTATTTCTTCTGCATAAGTATCACTAACTGTAGTAACCATATCTGCATATACAATACCACCCTTAAGGTAATTACCATTATCGTAATCTTTTAACTTATCTGATGTAAAATAATAATCAGATAAACCTGCTAAATCCTTG
>NZ_DBLZZO010000037.1:0-22862 GCF_057858645.1 Eubacterium sp. | reverse complement strand
AGTAAAAACCATGCCTGCTAGTTTTTCGGAAATATTATTAATAAACACAACCATTTCATGTGGCTTGTAATTTTTTTGCATGCCAGTTATTTTTCTTAATTCATTAATTTTCAACTCTATGCTTTTTTCATTTTTTTTAGTAAATTCAGATGTAATGGCAAAAAAAATATCCTGCTCTGTCTGATTTAATTTATTAAAGTGCTGCGTTAGATTAAAATCATTATCATATTTGACTATATTAGACATATGATCACTTCCTTTTGACTAAATGATATCATATATTTTTAGTCATGACTATATGCTAATTATTTTTTTAGTCATAAAGGGGAAAAAGTTAGTCAAAAGACCTCAAAAAAGGGGGGAAAAGTTATCCATAAGGGGGAAAAAGTTAGTCAAAAGACCTCAAAAAAGGGGGAAAAGTTATCCATAAGGGGGAAAAAGTTAGTCGGAAGGATAAAAAAGTCAAGTATCCATCGTCTTTTTCAGCGTCTCTTAACTATTAAAACTATTATAACTATTAAAACAAGTTTTTATTTTTTGATAAAAATAAAAAGGGGGAAAAAGTTATCCATAAGTACAATTTGAAATTTACAGAATATTACCCAAAGCAAAAACCCATTTTTTCTTCCGCATCTTCAATTTCCGCTCTAAAAAATTTATTCCAAATATCACTATTATTTAAAAAATAAATCCGACTGGCAACAAAATTAATATCGAAATCAATATCTTCCCCGGAAAGATATTTTATTTCATCTGGGCAATCAAAATCTCTTTGTTTTTCCATCAATGCATTCAATAATAAATCAATCCCTTTTTGGAAAATAGCACAAATTATATTGTTAAGAGTCGGTCGTTCTATTTCGCTAATTATTTCCATAACGTCAAATTTAGTATCTTCAAGAACTTTTAAATCAAGAAAACCACAATTTAAAAATTTCACTAATATTTGTTCATTGTTCATTTTAAACTTCTCCCTTTCTTTAACTGTACTGAATGAAACCTAATCGGTAATCACTCTATTTGCTCTATGCTCTCGCAAGCTTTTTTTGCTGGCAGCGGAAAAACATAGGCGGCAGAGGTAAAAGATGCAAGGGACAAGGGACGATACGCCGTAGGGCAGCCCTTGCATCTTTTACCGTCCTATGTACGCTAAAAAAGCAAAAAATGCGTTTTAAAGAATGGCTGCCTTCCGGATCAAGAAAGGCAGCTTCATTTTCTCCTTAATAAATAAAAAGTGCTGAATAATCAGTACTAAAAAATAATATTTAATAGCATATAATAATAAAAAATAATATACTTTAGCACTTATCCAGTGTCCGTAAGGAGCCTGGATAGGTGCTTTTAATAGTGAACCATGTTATAAAAAGAGGAAAATAATCTTTCTGGAACTGTGACGAACCGGACCGGCACGGTTAAGGGCCAAAACAGTTTCCTAAAGGCTATTTTTCGACATTTGATATGTGTTTAAATGGGCGATACTCCCCAAATATTTGGGAAAAGTTTAAAAGGTAATAAAGCTGGATTATGGAGATATAGGATCGGAAACTATCGTTTGATTTGTGAAATTATAGATAATAAATTGATTATTCTTGTTTTAACCGTTGGGCATAGACGGGAAATTTATAAGAAATAAAAAAAGGCTGTGACTTACAGCCTTTTTTTCCTATACAGTATAGAAATCCTGATTCATTTTTTCCATTCGCTTTTGTAGCTTTTTTATTCTACTCATCAAACGGGGATGGTCTGAGAACGGAATTGTCCACCAAGGATCTTTTCCGTAAAAATAATAAAGTCTGTATAAACCATCAATCAGTTCATTACCCAAGCCTATTTTAGTAGCATAAACATCGGCTTTTGATTCAATTTTACGATTAAAAAAGTTTGAAAGTAATCTTGAAGGATAAAATATAAGGAAGGTATAAATATTTAAAAAAATACTGATTATGAAGGCTATTAAAATTGTAAAAATTTGTATAAATGGGAAAAAACGAAATATATTCAGTAAGAATATTATTAAATATAATATTCTTATGCAGAAAATATTAAGAATACTAACCCCATAAGACAAATTAAAAAAAAGGATATCTCCGTTTTGATGATGTCCCATTTCATGGGCGATAATTCCTGCCAATTCTTTAACAGAAAAAGCGGAAAGCATTGGTTGAGTAATTGTAATATCTTTTGCGCCGGATGCGAAAGCGTTAATTTCAGAACATGAAGAAACAAAGTATTTATATTTTGTTGTATCAATTCCTTTTTCTTCCATATAGTTTGTAATAGCATTAATCTTTTCCTGTTCGAGTGGAATAGGCTTGCTTTGTCCTCGAAGTATTCTTTGGAAAAATCTCGTAACAGGGAAATAAGGAAAAACAAATCCCCAAAGAAAACAAACTAACAAAATAAGAGAAGCTAATTCTGCAATAAAAATACTATTTTTATTTATAGGAATATGAAGTAAAGGTAAAGCGGAACACCAAAAAGAATCTATTCCGGGGACAGGAAATAATTCTTTAGCAATAGCAAAAACAGGAAAGATAATAATCATATTAATCAAGAGATTTAAGATAAAGTCGATTACAAGCCACATAAAACGCCCTCATTATTCTTTAAAACAAATATATAATACTATAAAATAATATTATATATTTGTTTTAAATTGAAGATTTACTTTATTCTGTTACCGAAAAGTCTGTTCATACCTGCTACTGTGACAATGATAAGTTTATCATCAATTCTTTTTGTTTCTCTGGCAGAGAAACGGTTTGCTTGTAAAGCACTTCTTATGGTTGATTCGCTTAATTCATATCTCTCGGCAGCTTCTTTTACTGTTAAAGGTTCACCTAACCATTCATCAGGTTTTTCTTGATTTTCTGCTCGACGGATAGTATCAAAAATAGCAGTTCTGACAAAGTTACTTCGGGAGACCTTTCTCCCGTTTTCGTCTTTTAACTGTTCCAGGAAATTTTCCAAAGTTTCATTTTCTATTGAATTTAAAATAACCGAAATGTTTCTTACTTTTTTCTTTTCCTCAAGCGGAGCCGCATTTATATATTTTTCTTTTTCCTGTTCAACAAGAGTGTTTTTTTTCGTGAATCTCATAGTTATGCCTCCTTTAAACATTTTTAATAAGTGCGGAAATTTCTTTTACAAGTGCGGAAATTTCTTGAGACGCAGGACTTGATTTATTATATTCAACAACTGATTTACCTTCAGAAAACGCCTTTTTAAAGTCTTTTCTTGCACCAAGTGCTGTAGATAAGACTTTATAGTCCGGTATTTCGGAAATAATAAATGTGATTAGATCTTCAGCATCTTTTTGATCATAGTAATTAATTCTATTTAAAAGAATATACGGTTTGATATATGGATTTGATTTTAAAGCAATTTCTACATTTTCAGAATAAAATTTTTGCAAGCCGTCCACTTCCGTTTGACTAACAGTAATAGGCGTGATAATTAAATTGCTGTTTAAAATAATTTCACGGCTAACGTTAGAATCATAACCGCCACTGTCAATAATAATATTCTTGTCCGGATTATCTCGGTAAGTTTTGATGATGTCTTTCAGCATATTACGGTCTTTCCAAAAATGAATTGGTCGGTTAATATCTGATAATAGAGAAAAATTATAAGATGAATTCTGATTATCCAAGTCAAATAAATCAGATTTCATCTCAATAGCCAAATTTACGGCTATTGTAGTTTTCCCGACACCGCCCTTCGTGTGAGCTACATTAATTATCATATTTTCTCCTTTACTAAAAACCCATAAAAAATAAAATAAAATAATATGTAATAGTAGTTTTCAATAATAATTATAAATCAGATTACATCGAAAAACAAGTATTTAATAATATAAAATTTTAGGAAATATTATATTTAAATAGTTTATGTTGAAGAGGGAGATAACATATATGCATTAATTATCTCTCTTTGTTAAATAAAAAATACTGATTATTCAGTACTAAAAAAATAATATTTAATAATATATAATAATAAAAAATAATATATTATAATAGTTTTTAATTGCTATTTGAATTCGTTTCTTTTATAAAGCGTTCCAATACAGGAAGGCTTACTTTACATTTTCTTGCAAATTCTTTTTTTGTACGAATTTGTCGATTTAAATAAAGAGCATAAAGGTCTTTAAAATTAGAAGGGGGGAGGATTTTTTTGCGCCCTTTATATTTACCGGCTGCTTTTGCGAGGGCAATTCCTTCCCGCTGCCGTTCAAGAATCAATTCTCTTTCAAAAGTTGCGATAGCGCCAATCATTGTAATCATCATCTTCCCAGTAGGAGTATCAGAATCCAATTTTTCTTTTTCACTGATAATTTTTACATTCTTTTTTTTCAGTTGTTCTATGATATCAAGTAAATCCTTGGTGTTTCTGGCAAGTCGGGAAAAAGATTCTATATAAAGCGTATCACCGTCCCGGACGAATTGAAGCATTTCCTTCAAGATAGGGCGGTTGGTACTTTTCCCTGAAGCTTTTTCTTCAAAAAATTTATCTATTTTGAATTTTTTGAGATCTTCATATTGCCGTGTTGTATTTTGTTCAATTGTAGATACTCTGATATAAGCAACATTCATCGTGATAATCCTTTATAACACAATTTTCTTGAACGCTCTTTTTCTTTTAGCTTTTCCATAGAAAAATCAAGAATTTTTGTCTTTCTTTGATGGAGCATTTCTTTATAAAAAGAACGTTCAACAGATGATAAGTGAGGAGTATTATCTATGATTGCATTAATTTTTTCCATGTTAATTCTATGATAGATTCGCTTTAGAGCAGCTGTGCAATCCGAATTTACAAGAGAAGACGTGTATGTAAAATAGTTTATCTTTTCATTTTGGATTTTCATAGCAGCTGTTGGGAATACATATATTCGATGATTTATCTCTTCCGGAGAAGATAAAATAGACTCCATAGTTTCTTTTGTTTGTCTAGAATATAGAGAAGAAGCGCAGTCATATACAGGCGCAAGCTCCGCTTTCGGTGGATTTATACTGGTTAATAATCCCCAATTTCCATTGTGACGGTCAAAGTTTCCGATCAATGTATCAGCAATATACATATTCCAGAAATGTTCTTGCAATTTTTGAAAAGGATATATTTCCTGTTCCTTGATTGTAGTCATGATATCTGTTAATTCTGTTCCATACCCTTCTTCAGAACTGGTAATAATTGAATTTTTCAGCATGGCAAATTCAAGAAGTTGTCGGCCGTCCGTTTCAAAGTCTTTACAGGCAACGACAGGCATATCTTTATATGTTCCCAATATAGTTTCTTGAGCGGGGATGCCCAAGCTGTTAAAAACATGGCAGCCTAAATATTCACAAACATGGGAATTGGTTGGTTTCCCAAGATAAGGGGTTTGAAATTTTAACATATATTTTTCATTATTGTATGTAATAGAAATCTTTTTTCCTTTTGCACCTCTAAATCCCTTATATGGATCAACGGGGCAATTTGTAAAATCGATATATTTATCCATTTTTTCCTTTCATAAACCTAAATATTTTTTACGCAGATAGTTAGCTTGTTCTTCTGTGATAGTTTGATCCCAGTAGGCGGAATTAATTGATCCGTCAACTTCATCAACTAAGCAATCAAGGTGCATACTGTTTTCATTCATTCCCTTTTTTAAAGCGTCAATATCCTTTTGCAGATAATGTGGAAGATGTTGTTCTAAATAACTTTTATCCATCATGTTGTCTTTGTTATCCAATTTTTCTTTTTTCATAATATTCTTTCCTATCATAAAAAGTATTTTTTATGATATAATACAAATAGAAATGAGATAGCCGATAAATATTCCCGGTCAAGGAACGGCTCCCTCAAAATTTAAGTGTTTGAAGAAAGCCTTCGCAAGCCATTGGGAATGGCTTTTTTCAATGCACAAATTACTTATGCATCATGATAGCTATTAAGGTTCCGAACGCTATCATGATAGACAACGTTTCAAAAACGCTCATAGTATCACCCCCTCGAAGTGAGAGGGGAAAGCCGTTTATCTGACTATCTCATAAGTAAATTATAGCATATTTGATGCTCTATTAATTTTATCAAAATTATTGGAGAAAAACAAATATAGAATCTAAAATGTTAAATAATTTTATCAAATAAATTGGCATATGATTTCATATTTAATAAAATTAAGAAATGAATAAAGGTATACCCTATATTTGCATTTAAAAATTCCGGATAGTAATCTCATCCGGAATTTTTAAAATAAATCATGTGTTCCTGCTCGAGTCAGGTATAAAAATAGTTTTTTCTCTTTATATGATTATCTAAATTTGTCTTCCATTTTCATATAATTCGTCACAAGAAATATCAATATCTTCTGTCCAAGAAATAC
Source organism: Eubacterium sp. (assembly GCF_057858645.1). Taxonomy (NCBI): domain Bacteria; kingdom Bacillati; phylum Bacillota; class Clostridia; order Eubacteriales; family Eubacteriaceae; genus Eubacterium; species Eubacterium sp. The sequence continues at coordinate 16,498 of NZ_DBLZZO010000037.1, read as the reverse complement.
CGTAACCGCCTGGATCAATATTTAGCTTAGTAAAAAGATTAATATCTTTTAATGGGCTAAATATATTTTTTTGCAAAAGTGGTTTCATATTATAAAGTTTATTTTCTCCATCAAAAAAGTGAACTAAAATCTGATAATTAATTATAGGAGTAGCGTCTTTTATTCGGTGAAACATGAATAATACCTCTTTTCATTTTAATGGTGTTGAAGTTGCTATCCATTTATCATTTGTTGACATACTCCCCACGGCTAAAGCCGGGGGATTCTTGGATACAAACGGCATTTGCCTGCGATAGCGCAGGTCTTACGATGCCTCTCCAAAGAAGGTCGATGTCCCGACCTTCAAGATATTCTTTGCGGCGTTCCTGTCCCGATCATGAATGGCTCCGCAATGCGGGCATATCCACTCTCGTACACGCAAATCTTTCGTTTCCGGATTCCGGCTGCCGCAGATATGGCAGATCTGCGAGCTTGCATAGTACCGATCAATCGTTTGAATCGTCGTTCCTGTTTTGCTTGCCTGATGCTTTAGGATTTCCACAAACGCTGCAAATCCATAGTCGGAGATTTTTTGTCCCCACCGTTTTTGCATTCCCTTCAAATTCAAGTCCTCAATGCACACAAGCGCGTATTCTCCGCAGATCGCATTTGCTAGCTTGAAATGAAAGTCTTTTCGTTGATTGGCTGTTTTCTTATGGAGACGAGCGAGCACAAGCCGTGCCATCTTTTGATGATTCGACCCGTTCTGTTTCTGCGAAAGTGCTTTCCCTGACTTGCGTATCGCTGCTGCATTCGCCTTAAAAAACAACGGGGCTTTTCTATCGTTCCCGTCCGATGCTGTGAGAAACAGCTTAAGGCCAAAGTCATAGCCGACGCTTTTACCTGTTCTTGCCAAAACTTCGTTTTCCACTGTTTCACAGACGAAATAAAGATAGATGTCCCCAAGCGCATCCCGTTTGATGGTGACAGTCTTGACCGTCCCCTCAATGGCACGGCTTTTGAAATAGCGGTACTTTTGCGTATCGATTTGGACGGCATTTCCTTCTAGAAGCTTCCATCCTGCCTGTTTCAACGTATACGATTTATACTTTCTCACCTTCTTAAACGAAGGCGGCGCTGTGCGTACCTTTCGTTTAAGATTTCGGAAAAAGAGTTTGTAGGCACGATCGATCCGCTGCGTGATATCCTGCACTGCCTGTGAACCGATTTCTTTCAGATAGGGGAACCGGGGAAGCTTTTTAAGCTTCGTGAGATGCTTTTGCAGGACATAGACGTTCAGCGATTTGTGATACAGACGATAATACCGTTTGTGCAGGGCAATACAGTGATTATAAATGAGACCTGCTGCATTAATTTGCTTGTGCAGATTCCTGTTTTTCTTGGATGAATAGAGTTTGAAACAATAAGTTCTCATCGGTATCACCTGCTTTTTTCGTTATTTTAGCACATGTAGTGTGATTTTTCCCATCAATATCCATGCGAGGATTTGTCTGAAAGCTTGCTTATATCCCCAGACCTAAAGACAGGGGCTTTATGCTTCGATTGGTAAATATGAAATATAATCGGTAAAGTTACTTATCAGCTTTTCTCATCACAAGGAGAAAGGCTGATAAGCAGTCTTTTGAGTTAAATAGTTTTGAATAATGGATTTTCCCACATTTCAGGATGTTTACTGAGCCAATTAGGCAAGGAGTGATAATATCGGCCTAATTCGCTTGTGGAATCCCATTTTTCATGATGATATTTTTCGAAAAGGATTTCTATTTTTTCTATAAACGCAGGGGAATAATTTCTTGATGTATCTATATAATTAACACCGGGGCAATTTTTATCCATCGAAATTGCCGTATATTCCCAATAATCCGCTTCAATGTTATAAGATAAAGTTTTATAACCACTGACAATTTTATTTACTAAACTTTTATCAGGACCATCTGTCCATTGAACTCGGACAGAATTTCCATTGCTAAAATTTTCAGATGTAACCCGGAATTTAACTCCTGGGAATTTATGCCTTAAAACCTTTTTGATTTCTTTTGCAGTAATTGCGGCTTCTGTCATTTTAAACTTCTCCTTTTCTTTAACTGTACTGAATGAGACCTAATCGGTAATCACTCTATTTGCTCTATGCTCTCGCAAGCTTTTTTTGCTGGCAGCGGAAAAACATAGGCGGCAGAGGTAAAAGATGCAAGGGACAAGGGACGATACGCCGTAGGGCAGCCCTTGCATCTTTTACCGTCCTATGTACGCTAAAAAAGCAAAAAATGCGTTTTAAAGAATGGCTGCCTTCCGGATCAAGAAAGGCAGCTTCATTTTCTCCTTAATAAATAAAAAGTGCTGAATAATCAGTACTAAAAAATAATATTTAATAGCATATAATAATAAAAAATAATATACTTTAGCACTTATCCAGTGTCCGTAAGGAGCCTGGATAGGTGCTTTTAATAGTGAACCATGTTATAAAAAGAGGAAAATAATCTTTCTGGAACTGTGACGAACCGGACCGGCACGGTTAAGGGCCAAAACAGTTTCCTAAAGGCTATTTTTCGACATTTGATATGTGTTTAAATGGGCAGGAAGGGGTGTCAAAAAATTTTTATAATATCTTATATGTTCTGATTCTTGCAAAATTGCATTAAAAATGTTTCTTTTTGTATTTTTCTTGCTTATATCTTCGTATAGCATTTTTCAGGCGAGCCTTCCGGGTTAAGCGTTTTGCTTTTACGGTTGTATTCCGGTTAGGCAGCGGAGAGGAGTCTCTATCTATAATATGATTTAACTTTTCATATTCATCTTTAATTGATTGAATATAAGAATAAGTGTATGAAGGAATATATCCATTAATATTTCCAGGCCCGGCGTTATAACTTGCTAAGGCTAAATTATAACGATAAGGATTGCTTTTAGGTTGTAAATCAAGCATTTCTCGTAGATATCGGACACCACCTTCAATGTTCTCCAGTGGATCGGCCGGATTTACATTCATCATAGCAGCCGTTCCGGGCATTAATTGAGCAATGCCCATAGCCCCTGCAGAAGAAATTGCATTATTATGATAGTTACTTTCTATATTAAAAACACTGGCAACGAAAAGTGGATCGAGATCATATTTATTTGATGTTTTATAAATAGCATCTGCAATTATAGGGGCATCTTGCGGATTATATTGTGAAATATAATCCGTAAGTGTCATAGCGCTTACCTTTAATTGCGAAAAACAAATAGAAAATAATATTAAAAAATATTTTATACTGTTTTTAAATGACATAGGAACCTCATTTCATTATTTCTTCAATTTGCTTTTCCGCTTCAGCTTCGGATAAAGCGGCAGAAATATCGATGCGTAAAGCTTCTTCCATTTGGATTTCAATTGAACGATCTTTGTTTGCTGCAAAATACTTCAGTTTGGGTGGCCAGACATTGAAAATTCTTTCTAACGTTTGCCCTAAAACATATAAATCTTGATATTCTGAACTTCCAGGATTTTTTTGAAGGTCTTCCATTTTGTTTTCTACAGTCATTTTTAATTGACTGATTTCACTGATAATATTATTTAAAATAGTATATTCCTCTTTAAATGGGGACGTTTCCATTTGTCTGCAAACATCTTCTTGTGTGAGGGGACTGTAAGTTAAATCCCATTTTATTTTCATGGCTTCTAAGATTTTTTGCGTGGTTTCTGTAGCTATTTTCACATCAAAGAAATTTTGCATTTCTTTTTCCATACGTTCTATATTATGGTAATTATTTTTTGTGATTTCAGTAAAGTTGGCAATATTGCTTTGTTGTAAATTCACCGCAGTTTTGAGATCTAGCATATCATCAGAGAGAATTTACTTTTTTCGCAATGGCAGTTACCAAATTTGTAAGATAAGCTAAGGATAATTTATCGTGGGGATTAGGTGGAGCAGGCTGTTTATCGAGAGAATCATCTTCATGTGTATTTTCAGATCTTTTTTGATTTGCTAATCTCATTTTTTCTTCTTCAGGGATCGTAGGATCATCAAATTCATCAACATCTGTTGCTCTCGTTGTTTCTGTTTCAGGTCTTTTAAAATTCTGGGTGAATAGCATAATGCCTCCTTTTAGGTTAAGAATATTGACATGCTCCCCACGGCTAAAGCCGGGGGATTCTTGGATACAGATGGCATTTGCCTGCTTAAATGCAGGTCTTACGATGCCTCTCCAAAGAAGGTTGATGCCCCAACCTTCAAGATGTTCTTTGCGGCGTTCCTGTCCCGATCATGAATGGCTCCGCAATGCGGGCATATCCACTCTCGTACACGCAAATCTTTCGTTTTCGGATTCTGCGCGCCACAGATATGGCAGGTCTGCGAGCTTGCATAATACCGATCAATCGTTTGAATCGTCGTTCCTGTTTTGCTTGCCTGATGCTTTAGGATTTTCACAAACTCCGCAAAGCCGTAGTCCGAAACGAAACAAATAAATTGGAACATGATGCAGCCGATAAAGCTAATGAATTACTAGCGAATGATTTTGGCTCCGCCGCAAAACAGATGCGTGAAATCGCTGATAAAGAATCCGGTGTAACTACACTGACCCCAAAGTTTGATTCCCTCGTCGATGAAACGAAGTGGAAATGATAACTGTATTTTGAAATAATAACTGTAATTCCAGTATTTGTTTCAAGGAGGTTTTAAAATGAAAAATTTAAGAAAGTTAATTGCCCTATCTGCTTGTGGTCTGGCGCTTTTCGCTCTTTCCGGATGCGGAGCCTTAACGCCCAAAGATATGGAAGGCGCTTATCAAAATGATAAGATCACTTATTATCTCTATCACAAGGGAACAACTGAATTGCCTAATAAAGATAAATTAGAAGAATTTGACGTATATAAAACAACCCCGGAAAGTAATTATAAAGGGAAACAATATTATGATTCTGCCCCAAAAATTATCGTAGATAAAGAGCAGAATATCTGTGATATCGGTTTGATAGGGAATAAAATCATCCTTGGGAAAATCGAGAAAGATAAATTAACTCTGAATAAAGATGTTATGGGCTTTAGCGCGAGTCTATCCAAAGGAGAATATAAAAAGACGAATGAAAAATTACCTACTGATGAGGCATTAGAATATACAAGCAGCAAAGCAAAGCTAGAAAAAAGAAAAGATGAGCATCCGGAAGATTACAAACCCACAACCACCTTATCCTCAAAATTTGATTCCCTCGTCGATGAAACAAAATGGAGATAAATCATGACAGAAAGCGGCCTCACCCTTCTAAAAAACATCGGAGACAAGATTGAAACCAGTACTTATAATGGCATTCTCAATCTGCAGGATCCTTTACTCCTGCTTCTTATTACGCTTGCTATCATCGGAGTATGTTCGGAATTTGATATGTTCTTTAATTCAACCTGGAATTGGGGAAATATTTTTACAAAAATCATTCATATCGGTTTCTTGGCGTTTTTAATCAAAAACTGGGATAACTTGTTGAAAATTGTAAAAAATTCCGGGCAAACACTCGGCATGGCTGCCGGTGGTGTAGATGTGACTTTTACGCCGACGTACTTACTTGCTTCAACTTGTAGCAAGGTATATCTAGCATTTGAAAATTTATGGAAAAATTTTCCCGGCGTCATGTCAGGAACAATTATGGTTCATATTCTGGCAACAATTGCCCTGTGCGTTGCACTGTTAGCACTTTTTCGGATTGCTTTCGTTATTTTCATGGCAAACGCAGAATTTCTTATTTTAGGGTCTTTATCAATGGTTTTGCTTCCGTTTGGAGTTACCCGGTGGACATCTTCCATCTGTGAAAAAACATGGGGCATTCTTCTCACTTGTGCTGTTAAGTTAATGGTCGCCGTCTTCATGGTGTGTCTGGTTGGTAATGAAATAGATGACGCATTCAATGTATCGAGCAGTATTACGAATGAAACCGTTTCCGGTTTTATTACTTCCGCCTGCTGCTTACTATTTTTATCTTACCTAACGGCACAGGCTGTAGAATTTGCCGGTGCTATGACAACGGGCGCTGCTTTTGCCACTAATAGCATTGTCCATTCCCCTGCTGCTGCTGTCGGAGCAGCGGGTACTGCTGCAAGCGTAGCAAGAGGGACGGGTATTGTCTTTGCCGGACGTACGGCTGCAAGAGGAACAGTAGCAGCAGGGCGTTATATAGGAAAAAGAATTAAAGGCTGGTGGGAAAAATGACAGCTAAAAAGAGCGGAGTTTTAAAAGAATTACTATTCATTTCCCTTTTATTTATTTCTGCTCTTTTTGTCATGCCTTCGGCTTCCGCATTCGGTGGACCGGTTACCTCTCCTTATGGTTACAGGACTCATCCTATTACAGGAGAAATGCATTGCCACAGCGGCCTTGACATTGGACTTGATGAAGGTACTGTCGTCCCTTCATGTTCAGATGGAACCGTTGTTTATGCTGTATACGGCTGGAATGGCGGTTACGGAAATTTAGTAGAAATTCAAATGCCGGACGGACATGTAGCCAGATATGCCCACCTTTCTGAAATCAACGTTTCGTACGGTGATCACGTAAGTCAAGGAGAGTTTATAGCTTTGTCCGGAAATACCGGAAGATCTACAGGCGGTCATTTGCACTTTGAAGTTGATGAAGTGCAAGACGGCCAGCATATGGATCCCACCCCTTACGCTTTAGCGGCAGGATGGAACTTGAATGGAGATACAACAACCAATGTTATTACTGAAGTCGGTAAATGGGCTCTCGGCAAAGTAACTCCAGCAATTGATATTAATTTTACAAAGTATTTCGCTCCTTCAGAAGAATTGGCTAAAATCGCAAAACAAATTATGGCATCCATTGTACTTTCCCTTGATTTTGCGGAAAAGAATTTATTCCCGTTACTTGTTATTTTAGCCATTATAGATTTTTCCTGGTTAATGATTCCGGTAATTTTAGGGATGACAACGCTTGGTAATTTATCCAGTGTCATCCTTAGATTGATCCGATATGGTTTTTTCTTTATGATTTTTCTCTCCTGGAGAAAGATTGTCGATACATTCTTCCTTCCTATACTGGAAAATATTAGCAGCACTTATACCGGACATGAATTGACTGAAACTTCTTTCTTGCACTTCGATGAACTATTTATAAGTGTCAGTCATGTAATTAGTCCATTTCTGCACGTGGATTCCCGCTTCAATATCGCTGTCGCTTTATTTGTTGCACTGTTTGTCCTTATCATCCTGGCACTCACAATCATTGCAACGATTTATTTAATGGAAAAACTGATTCTTTTCTACATTTCCTGCGTTTTCGGTGTCTTAGGAATTCCACTGTTTTTCCTTCCTAAGATGAAACATTATGGAAAAAATATGCTATCCGGAATTTTGGCCAATATTTTTGATTTAATTATCACTGCCTTCCTATTTGTTTTCCTTTCCGATCAGTTAGCGGCCATGGAGCCGATAGACAAAGACAGCGTAGCTTCCTTAGTCTTATTCGCCGGCTGCTGGGGACTGTTAGTTTTCTTCATTCCTTCCTTCTCCAAACGTACCAGAGAAGCTTTTAATACTTTATGGAGTTGAAAATGAATATAAAAACGAAAAAATACCTTGTTATTCCGATTATTCTCCTCTGCCTAACCGGAATAGTTGATGCCCGGTGGCATTTTCACGGTGGATCAGTAAAAGATATTCCTAATCGGATTAAACAGGCTGTAGAAACAGCAAAACAAAATGAAGTTCTTCTTCACATCAGACAGCTTTCTTCAGACTATAAAGATATAGTTGCCGTATGGGAACCATTTAAAGAGTCGGTTACATCTTTATATTCCCTTTTTTTTGGCAGCTCTCATGAAAACCCCGTATCAGAACTTCTCCGTACAGGAAAAGAAATAGAAGAAATTAAAGAAAAAATCAATGAACGGACGCAGCCCGATTTGACATATAAAAATGCCGGACAAATAAATGTAAAAGAAACAAGAGACAAAAACTGGGACAACTGGTTGAAAAAACACGAAGATGAATTTTTAATGACACTTTCCGTTTCTGACCGTATAGAAAAAACGAGTGAAGCACTTAATGATCATGTAGAAACTATTCTTAATGACAATTCAGGAAATGCCTATGCTTTTGCACAAAAAAGAGCGCTCTTGAAGCTGGCGGCGGAACAGGCAAAAAGTAATAATACCCAACTTAAGGCACAATCCATTATCAATACTATCGATGGTGATTTTATGGAAGAAAACTATCAGAATAACGCTGCGATGGCAAGTGCGGAACAGGATTTACGTACTCCCCTTTCAAACGATGAACTGCATCTTATAAATTCCAAAAAATATCGTATAAGGGAATTGCCGAGGTAAAAATGATAAAAAAAGATGATCTTTTGGTTTTATCACGAAAAGATGAGCTGGCACTCAAAAGCCCCTCAAATTTGGCGTTTATGCCCTATTTCTTCGTTCAGACTAATTTCCCCTATACGGAAGTCGAGGGACGTGAATTTGTGCGGAAAAATGGAAATTTAACGCTATCTTTGTATTCTCCGACAGGTCTTCCGTATGGATCTCTCCCTCGCCTTGTCATTGCTTTTATTGTTACGGAAGCAATCAGGAAGAAGACAAGAGAAGTTCATTTAGGAGAAACACTCTCTGAATTTTTAACTCGAATCGGGTTAGGAAGAACGGGCGGCAAAAACGGTACAATCACAAGACTGCGCAAGCAGCTTAACAGCCTGTTCACCTGCTTTATTTCCTGTACCTCCGATTGGAAGCATAAAGGCGGCGGGAATATAAAATCCATAGCCAATATGCTGATCGCCGATGAAGCTGATTTATGGTGGGATCCGCATACATTGTATGACGAATCCGGAGAATTTTGTTCTTATGTTATCCTTTCGGAATCTTTTTATAACGCTATCAATAAAGCTCCAATTCCTGTAGATTTCAACGCTGTTTTAAAGCTGAAACAATCCCCCATGGCCGTGGACATTTACTGCTGGGCAACATACAGAATGTGCTACTGCCATTCCCGGACGTTCATTCCATGGGAAGACCTGGCTTTACAGTTTGGATCTAACTATAAAGAAGTTCGGGTTTTTAAATTTAAATTTAAAAAACATCTTGTATCTGTCCAGAAAATTTACCCGGATTTCAAGTGTGATACGTCCGATCCGAAAGGACTGGTTATTTTCCCTTCCAAAACAAGCATAAAGAAAACAAAATAAACATAAGAAAACGCTCCGGCAAGGAGCTTTTTTCATGCTATAATATTTGCGTTGCTTTCTCCAAACTGGCGACAGGGAGGAGGTGTCTTTATGGAAATAATCATTTCCTTTTTACTTTCCATCTTGGCAGGTATCATTGCCACATGTATCTGCAAATGGCTGAATGGGAAGTAGAGAAGCAACCGGCCTTGCCTTAGTGCTGGCATTGTAAGCATAGAAAAACCCACGGATGGCACTCCGTGGGTTTTTCGTGTCTTCATAGAATTAAATCATTTCCTTTTGCCTACACGCATTATATCACAAAAATCGCTTAGTGAAAATAACCCCCTATTATTTCTGCAAATGGTTAGACACCGCTTTCAGGTATTTGTTAAGCAACTAGCCTCGCTCCAGCATTAGCGTAATAATGTTAAAATCCCCTTAGAGTCGTAACCTCTAAGGGGATTTGTGCTACTTTGCTTTTATTCGCATTCGTTCGCCTATATGCATTATACCATGTTTTACAACATTTTAAAATATTTTATAGGACCGGATTATTTTCCATCCAAAACAAGCATTTAAAAAGCCCAAGGACTGAACCTCCTGGACTTTTCGTTTTACTTCCACGATAATTCAAGATTGCGATTATTATTGACACAGTCCCTTAGATATAAATTAATCAAGGTTTGATACGGAATCCCTGTATTCATTGCCTTATCCTTAAAATAATGAATTACACTTTCATCAAGATTAATTGTAATTGGCTTCTTCAACGCTTTTACATATGGATTTTTTATAGCTTTATTGAAATTAAATTCTTTTTCCAAAAACTCGTCTTTCTCTTTCATTATCTTCCCCTGCTCCTTTCATAACCTGCTTTTTCCTTTGTTGTGGCTTTCCTTGATGAAATAATGCGAATAATTGATTCTTCACGAATACAATGTACTACAATAAGAATATTTCCTTCATCACTAAAACCAAGAATACGAAATCTGTCTTCATTTTCTGAATGATTTTCGTCATATTCTAATAGTGCTTGCTCATCATAAAATACAGTTTTAGCCTCTTCAAAAGATACGCCGTGTTTTTGCTGATTGATTCGATTTTTATTTTCATCCCATTCAAATGTCATTGTATTTCCAACCTTTTATATTTATATGATACATATTCCATAAATATATTTCAAGAGTAGAAAGTAAATAAGCAACCAGCCTTGCCTTAGTGCTGGCATTGTAGGCATAGAAACCCCCACGGATGGCACTCCGTGGGGGTTCGTGTTACATTGAACAATTATTCTTCGTTCGCCTATATGCATTATATCATAAAACTATGATAGAACAAATAATTTTGTTATGACTAAACGTTCTGACTAATTTTTATCCATAACATTTAGCCATAGCTAATTTATAAAAAATATTTTAGCCATAAAACGGTCAAAAAAATATTTTTCTCGCATTTCATAAGAAAATCATATAAATACTGCTTTTTTCTTGCGCATAAACGGTAACGCCCTTGCGCATAAACGGTAACGGTCAAAAAAACAATTAAATAAAGGTATGCATCCTTGCGCATAAACGGTAACGCTTCTGCGCATAAACGGTAACAGGCATATCTTATCGATCCAGACAGGGAGCTTCTTCCCGGCACTCCCCCTGTAATTTACCCTATAATAAGCCCTTTAATAAAAAAAACAATGATGGTATTTAACACCTATAGGTATTAAATACTATTTAATACCACAGCTTTTTCCCAAACAATGTATTTTTGCCTACTATCTCACAAACCATCATTATTTTTCTTTTTTTATAATTTAATTTTTAAATTCAAAAGGACAAGTATTGAAAATAAAATTAATATAGCTGATACAAAAAATGCTCCGATAAGTAGCTTTTCTCATGCTATAATATTTCCGTTGCTAAACTCCAAACCGCAACGGGGAGGAGGTGTTATATTGTGTGATTTTACTTCCTTTTGGAAAGCCGTCATGGTAGAAATAACCGCCTATTATTTCTGCAAATGGTTAGACGCAGCTTTCAAGTATTTCCTTAGCAACTAACCTCGGTAAGTGCTACCGTATAGCATTAGAAAAGCCCAAGGACTGGAACTCCTTGGGCTTTTCGTGTTACATTGTTTAAATTTTACTTCCTTTGCCTGTTCACATTATACCATGTTTTACAACATTTTAAAATATTTTATAGGACCGGATTATTTTCCATCCAAAACAAGCATTTAAAAAGCCCAAGGACTGAACCTCCTGGACTTTTCGTTTTACTTCCACGATAATTCAAGATTGCGATTATTATTGACACAGTCCCTTAGATATAAATTAATCAAGGTTTGATACGGAATCCCTGTATTCATTGCCTTATCCTTAAAATAATGAATTACACTTTCATCAAGATTAATTGTAATTGGCTTCTTCAACGCTTTTACATATGGATTTTTTATAGCTTTATTGAAATTAAATTCTTTTTCCAAAAACTCGTCTTTCTCTTTCATTATCTTCCCCTGCTCCTTTCATAACCTGCTTTTTCCTTTGTTGTGGCTTTCCTTGATGAAATAATGCGAATAATTGATTCTTCACGAATACAATGTACTACAATAAGAATATTTCCTTCATCACTAAAACCAAGAATACGAAATCTGTCTTCATTTTCTGAATGATTTTCGTCATATTCTAATAGTGCTTGCTCATCATAAAATACAGTTTTAGCCTCTTCAAAAGATACGCCGTGTTTTTGCTGATTGATTCGATTTTTATTTTCATCCCATTCAAATGTCATTGTATTTCCAACCTTTTATATTTATATGATACATATTCCATAAATATATTTCAAGAGTAGAAAGTAAATAAGCAACCAGCCTTGCCTTAGTGCTGGCATTGTAGGCATAGAAACCCCCACGGATGGCACTCCGTGGGGGTTCGTGTTACATTGAACAATTATTCTTCGTTCGCCTATATGCATTATATCATAAAACTATGATAGAACAAATAATTTTGTTATGACTAAACGTTCTGACTAATTTTTATCCATAACATTTAGCCATAGCTAATTTATAAAAAATATTTTAGCCATAAAACGGTCAAAAAAATATTTTTCTCGCATTTCATAAGAAAATCATATAAATACTGCTTTTTTCTTGCGCATAAACGGTAACGCCCTTGCGCATAAACGGTAACGGTCAAAAAAACAATTAAATAAAGGTATGCATCCTTGCGCATAAACGGTAACGCTTCTGCGCATAAACGGTAACAGGCATATCTTATCGATCCAGACAGGGAGCTTCTTCCCGGCACTCCCCCTGTAATTTACCCTATAATAAGCCCTTTAATAAAAAAAACAATGATGGTATTTAACACCTATAGGTATTAAATACTATTTAATACCACAGCTTTTTCCCAAACAATGTATTTTTGCCTACTATCTCACAAACCATCATTATTTTTCTTTTTTTATAATTTAATTTTTAAATTCAAAAGGACAAGTATTGAAAATAAAATTAATATAGCTGATACAAAAAATGCTCCGATAAGTAGCTTTTCTCATGCTATAATATTTCCGTTGCTAAACTCCAAACCGCAACGGGGAGGAGGTGTTATATTGTGTGATTTTACTTCCTTTTGGAAAGCCGTCATGGTAGAAATAACCGCCTATTATTTCTGCAAATGGTTAGACGCAGCTTTCAAGTATTTCCTTAGCAACTAACCTCGGTAAGTGCTACCGTATAGCATTAGAAAAGCCCAAGGACTGGAACTCCTTGGGCTTTTCGTGTTACATTGTTTAAATTTTACTTCCTTTGCCTGTTCACATTATACCATGTTTTACAACATTTTAAAATATTTTATAGGACCGGATTATTTTCCATCCAAAACAATGTATTTTTGCCTACTATCTCGCAAACCATCATTATTTTTCTTTTTTTATCTAATTTTTAAATTCATATTCATTTCAAAATACTATTACTTTAGACAAATTCTATAATTATTTTTCGATTCATTCCTTTTGCTAATTTATTTATTGTCTTTAAAGACGGATTCCCTTTACCGCTTTCATATTTACTAATCTCAGATTGAGCAATTCCTGTCACATCAGCAAGTTGTTTTTGTGACAATCCTGCCTTATGTCTTGCTGTAACCAATTGTTGTATAAAATAATACTCATCTTCCAAATTATCATATTCTTCTTTTAGTTTTTTATTTTTTTCAAATTGTTCTTTTTTATAGAGTGTATAGCTTTTCATAATATTCTCCAGTTCATCTTTTTGTACTATCTTAGTTTTCCTTTTTATTTTGATAAATTTGTCTATATTTCAATGCTCTTTTTATTTCTTTTACCGGCGTCTTTTTAGTTTTTTTCATAAATCCATGGGTCAATATTATTATCTTTTCCTTATCGTAAAAATAAAAGATTCGAACATAACTTTCCTTAATCGATATTCTTAACTCAAATATTCCATTTTTTAAATATTTTGTATGTGGTTCTTTTAAAGCAGGTCCATTATTTTCCAGAAGATCAATTTCTCTAAATACCCTTGCCCGGTTTTTTTCTGATAATTCTTCTAGAAATGATGAAATAAATTCTTTTCCATTTGAATCTTCAAAAAATAAAACTTCATATTTATTGTTCATAAATATAATTCCTTTCAAAATTTATTATTTAGAAAATATATGATTTATCCTATATTTTCGTTTTTATGATATATGATATAACCTATATTGTCAAATATATTTTCCCTCTTCGGATCAACTACACTGTCTGACACATAAAAAGCCGCCTTCCGAATTCCGAATCAAGAAAGGCAGCAACTTTATTTTTTTATTCAATATTTTCTGATACGTCCTAAATCATTTTCTCTTTCTTCGTTATGCTTTAAATTTCTTCTATGAATCATACAAGCTTTTTCATATTCTCGTAAATCCTGCTTAACTCTTTCATACTCTGCCTTATTCTTTATAACCGTCACAGATGATTGAATTTCTGCTTTTTTAACCTCTAATTCATCAGTTTGAGGGAAATTATTATAAATATCCTCAAGCTCATTATAGAGCGCTTTGAGTGCATTTTTCGTCATTTCATTATTTTCATCATTTTTAACTAAATCGATGTCTTTTTTCTGATTTTTTACTGCCAATTTGTATAAATTTTGTAAATCTCTATGTTTCAGACATTCTATATATTCCCGGTTATATTCTTTTTCTATAACGACGGGAGTTAACCCTTGCTGCAAACATGACCACACAATCAATGCCCTTCCCGTTCGTCCGTTTCCATCTCTAAACGGACGAATTTCCTCAAATTTAAGGTGCAATTCCATTAGAATAAAAACTTTACTATCTTTTTTAGAACTGGTTTTCATTCTATAATTCAATTCTTTAACCCATCGGTACAGTTCATTTATTTTTTCTTCAGGAATCTGATCCGGATCAATATCTTCTTCATGAAGCAGCATCCGATTAATTGTTAAAATGTCTTTAACGGTAATTTCCCCATCGCAATGAGAAATTATATACCTAAATACTTTTTTATGCCGGAGGATCTCTAAAACATCTTTTAAAGGCATTTTGCGAGGAATATATTTATCGATTAAAATACTTTTTACATCATCTTCACTTACAGAACATTCATTAATTCCAGTATTGTGAATAATAAAGTATATCGATAATTTTTCTAAATCATCACGATTCATATGATTCATATATTACCTCTCTATCGAAAATTTCTTATTTTTTTGGGTTACATAACTTCTTTTTTCATCATCTTTTTTTATCCCGTCAAAAACAGCTTTACGCTCTATCTCTTTTTTTTGGATTTGCTGTGCAAGCAGTGTCAGTCTTTTTATATCTTTTTGATTTAGAGCAGCCATATATTCACTACGTTGTTCTTTTTCTATAACAATAGGGGTCAATTCATGCTGCAAACATGACCATATAATTAACGCTCTTCCTGTCCGTCCATTTCCATCCGGAAATGGGTGAATCCTTTCAAAACGTAAATGCTGTTCCATAATAATTTCAATTTTATCTTGATTTTTTTCTGCATGATTTAATCGCCAAGATAAATCATCAGTCCATTTTTTCAATTCTTCTGGAACCATAAAAGGCATCGTTGTATCAAAATCTGCGCCGGCTATTATATTTTGTACAATTTTAAATTTTCCTCCCCGATCATCAATATTTTTCATAATGATCCGGTTAATATCCTGAATTCCGGAAACGGTAATATTTTCTTTCTGATGTTCCAAAAGATAAGGTAATAGATTTTTATAATTCAAAACCTCGTTGACTTCCCGAATATCTATTGGTCTGGGAATATAATTTTCAAGAATAATACTTTTGGTTTCACCTTGAGTTAAGCTGTTCCCCTCAATAGCTGTGCTATGATGTGCCATTCTGACTAATAAATCTTCTAAATATTCTTTATCATTATCCATAAATATCTTCATCTTCCTTTCTTCCTAATCTTGAAAACAGCTCCTGTTGCTGTTTATAAAGAAAATCAAAGTTCTTCTCATTAGCATCTTTATACTTTGCTTTCTTTTCTTCCAGTGATTTTCTTGAATCCTCTACAAGCATTGTTTCTGTTTTTAAATCATCTAAACTTGACCAAGAGTGTTTACAATCAGTCTGTTTATAATATTTATGCCCATAAAATTCCCCGTTTATCCCAGTTTTCCTTATAACTTCCGCTCCACAATAAGGACAACATAACATATCTGATTTACCATCAATTTCAATATATTCGGATAATCTATTATCTTTATTTATTTGATAAGTGAAAATTAAATATTTTATAGGCCTTCCTACACCATCCCCCATTTCTCTTTTCACTTTCAAATTTTTTATATAATGCGTTTCATTGATTTCCTTTATTATTTTTGTAAGTGTTTTCATTACAATAGAAGTTTTATAAGACTTAGGGAATGTCATTAAATTTCTAAATTCGTTAAAATCAACCTTCCAATGTCGATTATTATTTCCATGCGCATAGTGTTTTAGGTCTAATAATATTCGGAATAAAATTTTCGAATATTTAGAATGCAATAGCAAAAAATGTTGTAATTCGAATTGTGTAAAAGAAAAAGGGATATCCGCAAAATAATTAATAAAATCTGTATTCAATTTTACTTTCAGGCTTCCGGTATTGTTATTGATAATAAAGACAGAAAACAACGATCCTATGATTTTTTCATTTCCTTTTGAAACAGTAAAAACCATGCCTGCTAGTTTTTCGGAAATATTATTAATAAACACAACCATTTCATGTGGCTTGTAATTTTTTTGCATGCCAGTTATTTTTCTTAATGATCATGTATTTTTACCCCTCATTTTTCCATACCCCTTAGG
>NZ_DBLZZO010000036.1:0-24436 GCF_057858645.1 Eubacterium sp. | reverse complement strand
CCTGTGGCTTTTAACAATACAAGTGCTGTCGATATTTGTTCTTGTGTGTACCTCATAACATATCAGGCATTACACAGTCCAACTTTTCGTCCGCATGCCCACCGCACAGTATAATTTACTTTTACATAAATCCTATTTAATTCACACTCTATTTAAACCTTTATTTAATAGGAAGCTGAATTTCCGTTAAACATTCATCATCTATTGATGTTTCATAGTCATCAATATGACAAAATTCTATAGGATCACCTACTATTTTCATGTGATGCTCTTTTGCAAAAGTTATTAATTTGTCTACAGCAATTTTTGTTCTGGTGGAAGGTCCCTTATAAAATATTGACAAATATTTTCCTGCCGGCAGAGAATAATTACTATTGTAAAGCAATGTATCTGAATAAAAAAATACGCCTTTAGTTTCAAAGGAATTACCATCATCACTTACTTTTGACGTATCTAACACGTAGCAATCACAGGCACCAATTGTGTCAACTTTGTTTTTGTGAGACTGCATGTATTTTACAAGATAGTAATCCACATCATCATCGTCAAGATTTGACTCGCTTATCATTACGCAATGGCGTTCATCAAATTCTTTTACCCTTATATTGCCTAAGTCTGTATGGTTTATATTTTCTTCTAACGATTTTATTCTCGCCTCAATACTTACCTTCTTTTCAAATAACTCAACAATACTTTTATTTACTATATTAAGTTCCTCTGATAAAAGCATTTTGGTTGTTTCCACATTTTGATTCTTATCAAATTCCTTAATTCTGTCTGTGGAAAAACTAAGTCCCAACAGTTCTCTTATCATTGTAAGTTGCCGGATATCCGATAAAGTATATACTCTGTAGTTATTTTCCTGATTTCTGGTTGGTTCCAAAATTCCAATTTTTTCATAATATCTTATTGAATCAGCGCTTACGTTAAAAAGTCTTGATACTTCCCCAATGTTAAAAGTCTTCTTTCTCTTCATATTTATCCTTTTCCAAATTTGCTTCTATATCTGTTGTTTTAATAAAAATTCTTCTTATAACATTTTCCGGCACTCTTCTTTATGACTGCTTTCTAACATTAGTATAATACCAATGCTTTTATGAAATTATAATTATATTTTCTTTTATTTTAGCAATTTAGTATAACAATTATATGTGTTGACATTTGTATTATACCAGACTTTATTATATTTATGAATTAAATTTACATAAACATAATTATTTGTGTAATCGTAATTATTTATATAAAGTAGTTATTTATTAAGAAAGGATTTTAACTTATCATGCATGATAAAAAATATAAAATGGAAAACAAAATTTTGAAACTATCACTTACAGGAACAATTATTTTTACTGTAGTAGAAGTAATCGCCGCAATTTTACTGGGTTCAAAAACCGTTATAGCTGATGGCATTTTCGACTTGTTCGATTTAATGCTTCTGCTACCAATGTTCATTCTTGTTCCATTTTTGTACAAGCCGGTTTCCGAAAACAAGCCTTACGGATTTTCGCAGATAGAATCTCTACTTGTTCTTTTAAAATACACTGTACTATTAGTTGTGGTTATTAACATGATTGTTTCAAACGTAAAGATTTTATTAAACGGCGGGCATACTGTAGACGCCTTCAGTGTTTTAATGTATGAATCAACTCTTTGCTTTTTCTGTATTTTAATGCTTCTATTATTAAAGCATCTAAGTAGAAGCTATTCTTCACTTATGATTCAGTCGGAATTATATTTATGGAAGGTAGATGTTGTAAGTACACTTGGTATATCTGTTGCTTTTTTATTCCAGCTATTGCTTGCAAATACAGAACTGAAATTCATAATTCCATACATTGATTCTTCTGTAGCCATTGTGGTTTCACTGTTTTTATTAAAAGAACCTGTTGTTCAGATTTTTAAAACTTTAAGAGAGCTTGTTCTGTTCTCACCTGAAAAAGAAATTATGGATGAAATTCGTATCGTTGTTAAAGAAGACATTAAAACTTATGATTATAGCTTGGATTTTCTTGACGTTACTCAGACCGGTCGAAAAACCTGGATTGAAGTATATGTGAAAAGCAAATCTGATATTATAAAAGTTAAAGATTTTAAAAACATTCAGGAACACATTACAAAAGATTTAGAAAATAAGTTTGACCAGATTTCCGTTGAAATAATTCCCGCAATATAATATTAGGTTTATTTTAAATTACATTAAAAAATTAGTTTTTAAATAAAAGTATGGATTATTTTGGATTATAATGTTATATTTGTTGTAATTTATTTAAACTTATCGGGAGGCGGGGTAATATGAAACAATACAATAGAAAAAATCTCATATGTTATCTTATTTGTATTAGTCTCGTTTTCTCATGGGTTACTTTCGGTATTTCAAATACCAGCGAATTATTCTCATCATCTTCCAAAGATGATTCTTATACTTTTCAGGTAATTAAAGATGCATTACCTGCAACAGTATCTACAAGAAGCGAGTCAGGAAGTTCAGCCTCACTTGCACGTTTGCGCAATGCAAACAATACCTTTTCAGGATTTGGCGGTATTTTTGCAGTTCTTTTAACTTCACCCTGCTACAATTTTTTTGTGGTATTACTTTCTCTAATACTGGTTAATACTGCAATTATATATAGTAGGACTACAATTCTAAATTATATTCACCAAAAGGATGGTAAGAAGTAATATTTACAGCCTTTTTGTAAGGTTTTATTTTGGTACAAAAAAATAAGGAGGTACATATTATGGAAACAGGTATTATCGTTGCAGTTATGGCTGTTATCGTTGTTGCTGCAGGAATTTATGCATGGTATATCTCAAGAGACTAATTTTTATACCTGGCATAATTTTATAGGTCGGATATTATGCCGGAATGTAAAGCTTTTTCATATTATATATATGATTGTTAGTGTAGTAAGCACAACAATCCAATTAAGATTAAAATGTCGGGGGGACATCTTAATCTTTTAATGAAATACTCACTGGAATATTTGAAGTTTTTAAGTGTGGGGGAGACTAAAAGACTTTCATATTCCTTTGGGTATTTTTTCTGCTATTTTTTGTTTATACTGATATTTTTTATAATTGCTATAATCACAACGCTATGATATACTGTAGAGTGACTTTTTATGAGTTTGAGATTAAGTTTTTAAGAACATTAAATCGGGAGGAATACAAATGTACAAGATTGTCAAAAGACAGCAATTAAACGATACTGTTGTACGCTTAGATGTTCAGGCTCCTTTTATAGCTAAAAAGGCTAAAGCCGGACAGTTCATTATTTTCAGAATTGATGAACATGGTGAGCGTATTCCACTTACTATTGCTGATACAGATGCAGAAAAAGGAACTGTATCTATTATTTTTCAGATTGTTGGTCAATCAACAATGCTTTTATCACAGTTACAGGAAGGCGATGCTATTTTAGATTTTGTTGGTCCACTTGGTGCAGCAACAGAGTTTGGTGATGCAAAGAAAGTTTGCGTTATCGGTGGTGGTGTTGGTAATGCCATTGCTTATCCTTCTGCAAAAGCTTTATTTAACATGGGAGCTGACGTAGATGTTATCGCCGGATTTAGAAGCAAAGACATTGTTATTTTAGAAGATGAATTCAAGGCTGTATGTAACAGACTTTTCATTACTACAGATGATGGAACTTATGGAGAAAAAGGATTTGTAACTAACAAATTACAGGAATTAATCGATGCCGGTAATAACTACGATTTAGTTATTGCAATCGGACCAATTCCTATGATGAAGTTTGTTTCAAAGGTTACAGAACCATATAATATTAAGACATTAGTTTCACTTAACCCTATTATGATTGACGGAACAGGAATGTGCGGTGGTTGTCGTGTTACTGTTGGAGGCGAAATCAAGTTTGCCTGCGTTGACGGTCCTGATTTTGATGGTCACAAAGTTGATTATGATGAATTAATGCAGCGTAATTCTACTTATAGAGAATTTGAAGCTCACGATAAAGAACACTGCCGTATGTACAAGGCAGCTGATATGGGAGGTGCGAAATAATGCCTAATATGACTTTAACAAAGGTACCTATGCCTACACAGGAACCTAATGTAAGAAATAAAAACTTTGACGAGGTTGCTTTAGGATACACTGCTGAAATGGCTATGGAAGAAGCAACAAGATGTATTAACTGCAAGAATAAACCTTGTATGAGTGGTTGTCCCGTATGCGTTAGAATTCCTGAATTTATCGCACAGGTTGCTGCAGGTAATTTTGACGAAGCTTACAATATTATAACAAGTACAAATGGTCTTCCAGCTGTATGTGGTCGTGTTTGTCCACAGGAAAATCAGTGTGAAGGAAAGTGTATCCGTGGTATTAAAGGTGAACCTGTTGCCATTGGTCGTTTGGAAAGATTCGTTGCTGACTACCATATGGCTCACAGCAATGATGACGCTGTAAAACCTGAATCAAACGGTATTAAAGTAGCTGTTATCGGTGCAGGTCCTGCCGGACTTACATGTGCAGGCGACCTTGCAAAACTTGGTTATGAAGTTACTATTTTTGAAGCTTTCCACAAAGCCGGTGGTGTTTTAGTTTATGGTATACCGGAATTCAGACTTCCTAAAGATATTGTACAGAAGGAAGTTGATAACCTTACAAAACTTGGTGTTAAGGTTGAAACTAACATGGTAATCGGTCGTGTACTTTCAGTTGATGAAATTATGGAAATGGGATTTAAGGCAGTATTTATTGGCTCAGGTGCCGGTCTTCCATCATTCATGGGTATTGAAGGTGAAGCTTTAGTTGGTGTATATTCTGCAAATGAATATTTAACAAGAGCTAACCTTATGAAAGCTTACTTAGATGATTATGATACACCTGTAATTAAGAGTAAAAACGTTGCTGTAGTTGGTGGTGGTAATGTTGCCATGGACGCTGCAAGAACAGCTCTTAGACTTGGTGCTGAAAATGTATACATTGTATATCGTCGTGGTATGGAAGAACTTCCTGCACGTAACGAAGAAATCGAACATGCTGAAGAAGAAGGAATTATCTTTAAAACATTACATAACCCTGTAAAACTTAAAGGTGATGAAAACGGTCGTGTATGTAAGATGGAATGTGTTAAGATGGAACTTGGCGAAGCTGATGCTTCAGGTCGTCGTCGTCCTCTCGCCATTGAAGGAAGTAACTTCGATATTGATGTTGACACAGTTATCATGTCAATCGGTACAAGTCCAAACCCACTTCTTAGAACTACTACAGAAGGTTTGGAAGCAAACAAATGGGGTTGCTTAGTTGTTAATGAAGATACTTT
The DNA here is from genome assembly GCF_057858645.1 of Eubacterium sp. NCBI lineage: Bacteria > Bacillati > Bacillota > Clostridia > Eubacteriales > Eubacteriaceae > Eubacterium > Eubacterium sp. The sequence continues at coordinate 19,152 of NZ_DBLZZO010000036.1, read as the reverse complement.
AGAAACAACAAGAGACAACGTATTTGCCGGTGGTGATGCCGTAACAGGTGCTGCTACAGTAATCCTTGCAATGGGAGCCGGAAAACAGGCTGCTGCAAGCATCCACGAAAGATTAAGCAAATAATCAATTATAAATAAAATCATGCTTATAGATAATATCTTATTTATTAAGTTGTTATTTATATAAGATGAATAAAAAGAGAGATAAAAGTTTTGAATTAGCTTTTCTCTCTCTTTTATTAACAACTGCAATTCCTCTTGCTCTAACGTAAAACTTTTTCTTATTAACAAGCTTCTTACTCTTAACTGTTTTCGCTGTGGCTTCACTCCATTTTATATCAAAATGTCCCGATGCAACTAATGCGTTGTCGTAGGGAGTTGTGATTGCGAATGTTTCTGCTGCCTTCGTGTTTGTTTTGCCGTTTGCAACTGGAATAAGTCCAATAACAATTGCTATAGACAAAACAATAGCAAGCAATTTTCTTACTTGTTTCATAATGTTCCTCCTATATTCAACTGTATTTAACCCATTCAATTTTTTCCTATTATTAGTTATAATCAAAAAACGTTTTTAAAACAATTATCATTTTTTATGAAAATTTGATATGTGTTTTGTGTATTTTTTTGTAAATTTTTTTTATGTTAAGCAATCTAATTCTAACTTGCTATTTTTTGAAAAAATCTGTTGACAAATTAATTTATTTTGTTAAAATGATAATAGTTACTATTATTGATATGGAGGTTATATGGCAAAGCGAAGTCTACAAAGAGAAATGATAAAACAAAATTTGCTCTCAAGATACGATCACCCTACTGCTGATATGGTATATCAAAGCATTAGAGAAGAGCTTCCTAACATTAGCTTAGGAACTGTTTACAGAAACTTACGATTTCTTGTAGACCAGGGAGATGCCCTTTCCCTGAAGCTTGGTGATGGTCGCGAACATTTTGACGGTCACGTTGAACCACATTACCACTTCATTTGTACTAAGTGTGGCGACGTTGAAGACATTTTCATGGATGAATTAAACATCTGTGAAGAGGCTGCAAAACATTGTTCAGGAGAGATTAAAGGTCACAGCACTTACTTTTATGGTTTGTGCAAAAATTGCAAATCTATACATTAATAGTAAATTCATTTTTATTATTATTTTAAAAAGTTTTATTTATAGGAGGAAGAAAAAATGGCAAAATTTGTATGTTCAGTATGTGGATATGTTTATGAAGGAGATGAAGCACCAGAAAAGTGCCCAGTTTGTGGTGTTCCAGCAGAAAAGTTTAATAAAGTAGATGAAGGCGAAAAAACATGGGCTGCAGAGCATGTAGTTGGTGTTGCACAGGGAGTTAGCGAAGATATTTTAGCTGATTTAAGAGCAAACTTTGAAGGCGAATGTTCAGAAGTTGGTATGTACCTTGCAATGGCTAGAGTGGCTCACAGAGAAGGCTACCCTGAAATCGGTTTATACTGGGAAAAAGCAGCTTACGAAGAAGCTGAACACGCTGCAAAATTTGCAGAATTACTTGGCGAAGTCGTAACAGACTCAACAAAGAAAAACCTTGAAATGCGTGTAAATGCAGAACACGGTGCAACAGCAGGAAAATTTGATCTTGCAAAACGTGCAAAAGCTGCAAACCTTGACGCAATCCATGACACAGTACATGAAATGGCAAGAGACGAAGCAAGACACGGTAAGGCATTTGAAGGATTATTGAAGAGATACTTTGGTTAAGCTACAATGCCTTTAAATAAAGGATATTTTAAGAATTATCAAGAGGATAGATGTTAAGTCTGTCCTCTTTTTTTGAGTTTATTTCTTCAAAAAAAGTGGAAGAAATTGTGTACTTTTTTGTTCTACAAATTCATTTTTCTTTAAAAGTGTACTTTCTAAAAGTGTACTTTTTACTCCCTTATTCTAATACATTATCTTGCTACATTCAACTAATAAATATAAACGTCTTTTATCAACTCCGTACATTTTTGAATAACTTATCTTAACTTCTTACTACTTCTGCTATTTTTTATATCGTAAGGACAAGTTTATATAACCTGCTGCTTACCAATTTTAAATTACTCTGAAAGGAGTGATTACAAATTGGTATCAAAAGCAACAAAAAATAAATTAGAAAAATGTTGGAGCAATAGATGTGCTATCTGCGGCGGCAATGACTATTTAGAAGTTCATCATCTAATCGCAAAATCAGCAGGCGGCACAGACGATTATGACAATCTTATCCTGCTCTGTGCCTGCTGCCATGCAACAGTTCATAATAAAGCCTACAATCCAAGTAACTACCACCAAAACACATCTATTGACTATGAATCCGCAAAGCCTGTTTTGGCTCAATATTTTGCAAATGAGATAGGAGCAAGGGAAACAAAAGAGAAATTAAATTTGTCACAGAAAACCCACTTGTCAGAAAGTTCTGTTTTCAAACGGTACAAGAGAGAACATAACATTGAAAAATTTTATAACAATGTGGATTTAATCAATAGCAAAAGGAGAAAAAATGTATAAAATGTTTATCTTATATTTTCAAGCACTTACGCAGGAACAAAAGAATAGTTGTCTTATTTCATTATACAGTGGCAATGATTTTCTTTCCTGCTGCCACAAAACACAAAATGAAAGGACGAACTATGAAAAAAGCAATACTATCTATGCGTAACTTTAAGGAATTATCCCATATAGAAAAAGAGTTTTTAGCGTTTTATGGAGAATTAGACACCAATAATCCATATTATGATTATTACCTTCAAAGACAAAATATAAACGAAAGAATACAGGAGAAATTGCGGAAACATGAAATAACACTTTTAGCAGAAAATACAATCAAGAAAGAACTTCCTAAAATAATAACCTCTGAACTCCAAAAAGCATTGGTGCAGAAATAAAAGTGCTTATTTTATTTTCAAAAAAAATTATATTAAAATATATGTATAGAGAAAAAATATTGAAATGTTAAATAGAATTTCGTATGTCACTTTAGAGAAAATGAGGGGAATTTTTCTAAAAATATTATATAAAATATAGTTTTGATTTTTTTCCCCTTATTCTACATACAGGCAAAGAAAGGAAAGTATGGATATTGAACTATTAGAAAACCATGTATATTCAACAAAGGATATGTATCAATTTTTTGGAGTTTCAAAAGACACTTGGAAGAAAAAGAAAGAAGAATTACTGCTCCACCTTCAACAATTTTATGAATATGAATGTGCTTACAATAAATTCGACCGTCGAAAACTGGATTATCATATTATTAGAAAGATAAAAGACTATGAGCCACCAAAAGGCAAAAAAGCAAGGCAAAATGAAATTTACTCTAAACAAATAGTTAAAGTTATTGAAAAGGATAACTGGCAAACCCCTAGTAATGTTTCAAGAATCATCAAAGATAACAAGGAAATTGTGGCATTAAAGCACAAAGATGGTACAATATATGAGTATACAAGAGTAAACATGCGAACTATGTTCGGAAAAGAAATAAATGAAGGTGGCACTATGGGAATCATTGCCGATAAAGTATGGTGTATGCTAGAACGTGAAAATAACAGATACATACCTTTAGAAGAAGAACAGATAACATTTCTTTACCAAACATTCCACAATATACGGAAAGAGAACAAAAAAGATGATTTATCCATCTGTTCCGAGTATGAAAGTGGACTTATATCAAAAGAAGAAATGCAGGAAGCACTTAGTAATAATAGTCTGAACTGCTTCATAGCCGCAAAACAGGAATTTAAAGAGAAATATAATCATTTCCCTGTAAAAGTGCCTTTATATAAGTTATCCGCATATACAACAAATGAATAGGAGAATGGTATCTATGAATGATAGCAAATCAGAAAGCAAGAAACTAATCCCCATATATCTTCAAGAATTATTCCTTGAAAGAACAGACGATAGGCATTTTTTAAGAATGCCCGAAATATTATCCTACTTGGAAACAAAAAATATTTATGCAGACAGACGTACAATCTATGCTGCTATTTTCCTGCTGCGTTCAGCAGGTTTTGATATTGAGGGAATCAAAGAAAAAGGCGGTTTCAAATACCACTTAATCAATAGACAGTTTGATACAAACGAATTAAAATTCCTTATAGATTCCGTAGCAGTTTCAAAATTTCTGACAGAAAAGAAATCAAAAGAACTGATAAACAAAATAAAATCTTTCGGCAGTATTTATGACAGTAAAATATTAAACCGAAATATTTTAATCGGCGAACGTATCAAGAGTATGCGTGATAACGTATTAACAAACATAGATAACATACATCTTGCGACAAGCAGCAACCGACAAATCACATTCAAATATTTAAGATGGACTACCAAAAGAACGCTTGAACCCTCTGATTCAAAGAAAGTGTATCGTGTCAGTCCTTATGCGGTATGCCTTAGTGATAATAATTACTACATGATTGCCTTTGATAATCTCACAAAAACACTACGTCATTACCGAGTGGATAAAATGAAATCCATACATTTATTAGACGAGCCAAGAGAGGGCTTGGAAACGTATAAAAATTTTGATATTGCCGACTACTCCAAAAAGACTTTCGGAATGTTCGGCGGCAGAGAACAGACTATCTCTGTACAATGTAAAAATTCTTTTGTGGGCGTATTCATTGACCGCTTTGGCGATTCCGTAAGCATAAGACCTAACTATGAAAATCCTGACTATTGCATTTGTAGAATGACAGTCAATGTAAGCCCCCAATTTTACGGTTGGATATTTGCTTTAGGGGCGGAAGTCACAATTGTATCTCCGCAAAGTGCAATAGATGAATTTAGGGAAATGGCAAAAACGATATTCGAAAATTACAACCGTAATTAACCGATAATTTTCGTCTTTTCCGTAATTTTATTTTCTTCCTAAAAGAATCTGATTTTTTAGTAATTGACTTATTGTTGGGAGTTTGCTAATATAAAGATAGAAAAAGGCACTACCGATAGACGGTTAGTCCCAAATAGTATAGTACTCAAAAAAGAGTAACCGCACTAATTGCAACTGGGGCGGTTACTTTTTTGAGTTATTGATATATGCAATAAGTATCGAAACTATAATCGATATAATCATTAATACTATGTATAGCATCTCAAAATCACTCATATAAGTGTTCCCTCCTTTCCAAGATTTCTCCTTGCGAAGATTTCTATGTAATCAGAGGGTTCAGTCCCTCTGTTGAAGGACTAACCGCCTACCGTTTCTTGGTAGCACCCAAAACAAGTCTACCAAATCGGACGACAAATAACAATACAATTTTCCACAAAATTTGAGGGGATTTTTAGAAAGTATTTTGATTATTCAACAATCAAAATCTTAAAGGCTAGATATAGACTAATACTGTTATAGGAATAAAAATCTATCGTTTTTCAAATCAAAAATGCTCTTGGAAATTTTACTTACCTGCTATAACGGAAACGGTGCTTTTGTTTTTGCTCATTCCCGAAATATAGCCCTCCCCCTTTCCACAATTTCCTGCTGCCGCCACTTTTTAAGCAGCAGGCAGCTTTGGAGCAGTTTCTACTATCATTTCTGCGTGTCTTGGATAATTTTCTAAAAACCAATCTCTTACTGCTACATATGTCTTTGAACTATTTCCATTATACATATCCTGGAAGTAATCAATAGTATCCTCAAATGTAACTCTATTTTCTGAATCCATGACTTTTATAAAATTTCTCATATAGGCATATGTAAGACCTTTACTTTTATGACTGTCTTTATTACCTCTAACGCTCCTGCGTACAATTTTCATACTAGGATTTTCTTTTCTCACATCCCTTAACTCATTATATTCTTCTGTTCCGACAACTGCTGCTGCGTCTAAAAATGCTTGTGTAACTATAATTGAATTTGAAATAAAATCTACTCTGATACCGCTCATATTATTACTCCTTTCTATGCTGCTTCATTCTGCTTTGATTTATTTTCCTGCACAAATTCATTTCTTTGAGCTGATTCATTTTCCTGCTCTAATTGCTTCTCTAATTCTTCCAATTCACTATCAATATCTAATGATAAGAACGCATTATATTCCTCTTTGTAATTCTTTAAAAACCACTTCTTAATTACTGCGTATTTTCCTTTTCTATTGCCTACAACATTTTCCACTCTTGCGAATTGTACTAATGCAGATTGTGAATCCTCTCTTGTTGATAAGAACCTTTTCATTTCATCAATAGTAAGATGTTTATATGTTTCTTTATTCTCATTTCTTTCTATCGTCTTGTATTGAAACTTATAATCTGCATACTCTTTTCTCAACTGCTGCATAATCTCAAATTCGGGAGTTCCTAATACACCTGCTGCATTACCAAATCTTTTTGTAATTGTAATAACCTTTGCTGCAAAATCAACCTTGTAACCATTTGTTTTCTTCATTTTGAATACCTCATTTCTTTCTTGTTTTTTGTAACATTTCTTTTGTTATCTTATGTATATATTGTACTATTTGAGGTGTACAAAAAAATGTACTTTGATAAAAGTTTTTACAATTTATTTTTCCTTTTTAAACGTTTATAAAAGCATACTTTTCCGAACGCACATAATATACACATTTTTACGTTCGTAAATGTTTTGTTTTTATTTTATAAACGTTCGTATATTTTTCTTGACTTTTACGAACGTTTTTGCTATACTTTTGTTAAAGGAGTTGATAAGATGTTTGAGAATTTAGACCTAGATACTATCGGATATATTCAGTACATGGAACAAGCCGAAAAAGCAAAACAAGAATCTGACAAAAGCAGAAAGGAGCAGGAGAATGATATACGGTTATCACAGAACGAGTACAACAGACCAACATTTAGATAGAGGTATTACAGAAATAGAAACTTTCTGTAAAAACAATAACATGATTTTAGAGAAAATCTACACAGACCAACAGACGGGCAAGAATTTTAACCGTCCACGATACCAAGTTCTTAAAGAGGATATTTTGAGGGCAGGAGATATACTTATTGTAACCGAACTTGACCGATTAGGGAGAAATAAACAAGATACATTAAAGGAACTTCAATATTTCAAAGATAAAGAAGTTCGTGTTATGATTTTAGAAATTCCGACCACCACACAAGATTTATCTTCTCTTGATAATTCAATGGCAAAAATGATAATGGAAACAATCAACAATATGCTTATTGAACTTTATGCTACAATGGCACAAGCTGAAATTGAAAAGAAAGAAAAGCGGCAGCAAGAGGGCATTGCCGCAAAGAAAGCAAGAGGAGAATGGGCTGATTATGGCAGACCGAAAGCACAAAAGCCTAATAATTGGAATGAAGTAATTGAATTATGGAAGAGTGGTGAAATAACCGCCGTAAAAGCTATGGAACTTACTGGACTAAAGAAAACCACTTTCTATAAATTATTAAAGCAGCAGGACTGACCTGCTGCTTTAGCTTTATTGTGCTATAAATGTATATCCTTTATTTTTTGCCCATTTTTCAGCATAAGACCCCTTTTCTCCTTTAATACTTGTTAATTTAGGACAATACACAAATGCATTTGATACTATCTTAGTTACACTGCTTGGTATTGTCACCTCTGACAAACGTTCGCAAGAATAGCATATTGTCTTATCTATACTTTGTATTCCACTTGAAATTGTTACGCTATACAAACTGGCACAATTATAGAAAACTTTTTCCCCTATACTTGTAACGCTATTTGGTATCGTAATACTTCCTAAACTGCTACATTCATCAAACGCATAATCTCCTATACTCATCACACTATTTGGTATTGTTATACTTGCTAAAGAGGTACAGGTAGAAAATGCCCCCTCCCCTATACTCGTTACAGTATTTGGTATAGTTATCTGTTGAACCATTCTATCATTTGAAAATGCAAGCCTTCCTATTCCAACAACTGTTTTTCCACATATTTTATTAGGAATCACTATTTTAGTTGTAGTGTTATAGTAACGAGAAAGCTTTATTATACATCCATCTGTTGTATCTTCTGTAAGCCACATATTTCCATTGTCCCCATAATCTTCTTGACTAGTGGTTGTTTCTTCCTTTTTCGCCGTAGTTGTTTCTTCAACTTTTGTCGGCTCATCTTTTTTAGTTGTAGTTTGCTCTTGCGTAGTACTTTCTTCTTTTTTAGGAGAATATATATAATCAAAGAATGTAGTACCTTTATATGTATACATGACTTTTACATATCCATTATTTACATATGTCTTTAAATCTCTGCCATACGTTATAGTATTTTTACTGTATGAATTTACTGTTTCTCCCACAATATCATCTACGAATTTACTCGAATAAACATATACATAATTTCCTTGACTATTCCTTTTTAAAACTAAACTTGTTTCATAATGTCCTGGAGTTATACGATACTCACCACTTCCAGAATTTACAGAAACGCTATCTATTGTCATCATTTTATTTCCGTTGTTTAATATAGTTATATTGAGCAATCCATCTTTTTCCTCATACGAAAATTCAATAGGAGCTTTTACAATAACTGAACATTGAGCAATATAATTTCCTTCCTGCGTTTTTGCACGAATAACTGTCTCTCCCGCATTTTTTGCAATAATTTCACCCGAATCACTTACCTCTGCAACCCATGAAGATTCTGTAGACCAAACAATTTTCTTATTTGTGGCATTTTGTGGCAAAACTGTTGCATTTATTATATTTCTTTCATTTTCTTTTAATTCTATGGCAGTTTTGTCTAATTTTACCCCTACAACATTTACATTCGCAGGTTTTGTAGGTTCATTTATGTTTGGTACAGGTTTTGTAGGTTCATTTATGTTTGGTGCAGGTTTTGTAGGTTCATTTACATTTTGATTATTTTTTTCTTTTTTTACAGTAATCTTACACTTATATTTCTTTTTTCCAACCTTTGCAGTAATAGTTGCTTTACCTGCCTTTTTACCTTTTACTTTTCCCTTTTTACTGACTGTTGCAATTTTTTTGTTGGAAGAACTCCATTTTACTTTTGCCTTGTTATTTTTCAATTTCAGAGTAACTGTTTTTCCTACATAAATAGTTGCCTTTGTCTTATTTAGTTTTACTTTCTTTGCCGCACTTACATTTATTGTTGGTATCATTGATATTGATAAAACCAATGTAAGCATAATTGCTAGAATTTTTTTTACTTGTTTCATAATTTTTTCCTTTCACTATTTTATTTAGTACTTTTAATTAGTTCATTTATTTGCAATCCTTTTTCGCAAAGGACTCGAACAGCCTCAATAAATGATGGAAGTTTTTGCATTTTTTGAAAATCACTTATTTTTTGTATTAATTCTGAATCTTTTTCTCCAAATGTAACTTGTTTAGTCATAATGCCACCTCCTATGTTTTATATATATTATTTTAGAGTTTATAACTCTATTTGTCAATATTTCTCAAACAGTTCTTTATAATTACATCAAGAGGTGTTACACATGAAATATAACGAACGAATTAGGGAAATAAGAGAGGATAATTCTCTTACACAACAAAAGATTGCCGACCTACTTCATATCGGACAAAGAACATATGCAGACTATGAAAGCGGTAAGACTAGAATACCTATTGATAATCTTTTAATTCTTGCAAAATTCTATAATGTTTCTCTTGATTACATTACTGGTGCAAGCAATATCAAAACAGAATATCCTAAAAAATAAGCAGTAGCATAGGAAATTAAAATGCTGCCGCTTATTTTTCTATTATTATATTATTTCTGTTTGTTTTTCACTATATAACTATCCAATTTACTTATGGAATTTCGTGTTTCTGTTTGCAACTTACCAACATAACATTTAATAACGCTAATGATACATGAGCTTTCTGTCTGTTGCTCATATACCCTTTCCAATAAGTCCAATACACACAACAAAGATTTTATATTATCCTCTGTTGCTAGTAAATCCTCCATGATTAAATACAATTCTCTCATATCAATTCTCCTTTTCAATTTAATACGCTATTGATTGTACTTAATCAAACCATTTCCAAATTTTTCAACAGTTCATCAACTCCCTGCTCTGAAATGGCAATATAATACTTATGTGTTACCGCACTGTTGCTATGCCCCATTTGATTGCAAAGCAAATGTTCGGGAGTATTCAAAGTAGCAAGAGTAGTACCATAAGTATGCCTTAAATAATGATACTTGAAATTTATATGATATTCTCCCTGCAAAGTTCTTGAATGATATTTCATTGAATTTACTGTTTGTATTTTTCCATTCGGCAGAGAGTTTACTAACCCGAGAGAAGAAATCACATTCCCTTTAATATCTTGTATAAAGGTTTGGTTCTGTTGTCTTTGTGCCTTTAATTCTTTTTTATATTGTTCCTGCTGTTGCATTAGATTTTCAAAATATTCTTTTAACTTACTGCACATATATATTTTTCTTTTGGCATTTTTAGTTTTGAGTGGTACTAATTTTATCAATCCCTCTTGATATTGCATTTGTCTGTCAATGGTAATAATACCATTTTTCAAATCTATTTTATCCCATTTCAAACCGTAGCACTCATTAATTCTCAATCCACAATACTTACCTAACATATAGGCGGTTTCCGCATTTGTACCTTGAAAATAATTATCTAACTGCTGCATTTCCTGCTTATTAAAATAGACTATATCGGTTTCTTCATCAATCTTTTGCTTTGGCATATTTATTTTTGTATTTTTGTTAATACACAGTTTGTTGTAAGTATCTATATCTAAATAATTTCTTGAATATGCCTGCCCGAATATTAAGTAAAACATCTTTAAAAATGATTCTGTATAAGAGTAAGCCTTGCCCTCTGTATAATAAAGTTCTGCGAGATAATCTTGTATTTCTGCTACGGTTATATCATCTATATATCTGCTGCCGAATCTCACTTTTAAATGGTTATTCCATAAACTGTCTTGTTTTTTAATCGTTGTATAGGCTTTTCCATTTCTTCCATACTTACAGTATTCCTCAAAAACTTCTTTAAAAGTTTTTCTCACAATTTTCTTTATTGGCTTTTGCTCTGTTCTCTCTTTTATGATTGCTCTTTCTCTTGCTCTAAAAGCCTGCTTTTCTGTTTTAAAGGGATTTCCATTTTCATCTTTTGTTTTCTTTCCCTCTCTCCTTTTTCCATTTACATTGATTGCATACCGAAATCCCCAACAACCATTTTTCAACTGATAAACTCCTGCTAAATTTTCTTTTGACATAATAAAAACCTCCTAAAAGTTGTACTTTTTTGTGTACTTCCTTTAGAAAGTCTTTTAAAGTTGTTATGAATTGTACTTTTTTGTGTACTTTTGTTTTTTCCAAATTCCCTTTATTTATCATATCTTGCTAAGCGTGCAAAAGCTGCAAATCTTGATGCAATCCATGACACAGTACATGAAATGGCAAGAGACGAGGCAAGACACGGCAAAGCATTCGAAGGTCTTTTGAAGAGATACTTTGGTTAATTACGAGCAACGTTAAAAATAAAAAAGGCGATAATACTGCTTGCAGGAATTATCGTCTTTTTCTATTTTTTAATGTTGTGACAATCTCCAGCGAAAAGCAGCGAAGCGGATTTGAGCTGGAGGTTGCTCGTAAGTCGCATATTCAAAATACTCTTGAAATATCAATAATCATCTTTTACTATAATATTACAAAAGGTACTACCGATAGACGGTTAGTCCAATATAATATGATTAAAAAAGTAACCATACCATTTGCAGACGGCGGTTACTTTTTTACTTCCTACAGTTCCACTATATTTCCTGAAAGCATATTTTTATATTTATTATCACAAGTTACAAAAATAACCTGGTTACCGGCATCAGCAAATTTCTGAACCAACTTACACGCTTGCTCTGTTCTGTTTTCATCCATCTCTGTAAATGGGTCGTCAAAAACTACAAGACCGCCTCCATTAGGAAATAAATGTTCAAGTATTGCCAATCTAAAGGCAAGGGCAATCGTGTCTTTTGTACCCTCTGAGAGAATTTCATAAGTCATGTGATTATTACCACTTTGAATATTCACATCCATATTCTCATCCATAGACTTAAGATTAATTCTGCCATCAGTAATTACAGAAAGATACTCAGCGAACCTATCCTGAACATCAGACATAGTACTTTCGCCAGCCATATTCTCACGAGTCGCTTTAAGAACTGCTAAAATATGATTCCATCTTTCGCAGTCATCCTTAAGTTTCTGAAATTCTATTGTTGCATCATCAATTTGAGTTCTCAAATCCTCAGGTGCCACATCACCAAGCTCTTTTTCATGCTCACTGAGATCTTCCTTTGCCTTTTCAATTTGGTTGTTAGCATCTTTAATATTGGATTTAAGTGTTTCTTTGTAAACTTCGACATCATCAATATCACGATACTTCTTTGGAATGTTTTCAACGTCACCCTGTTGCGAATCAATCTCTGCAAGTTTGGCTTCTGCCACTTTAAGATTTTTCTTCATGCAATCAACAGGTGACTCGGCATCATATTCTCCTTCTATGGAATTGCACTTCTGTTTTAACATTGCTTCATAAGAATCTATTGATTCAGAACCGCAAAGTTCCTTAATTTTCTTATCAAGTCCATCCAGTTCTGAAGACTTTTCCTTATGATGTTCATAATCTTCATCAAGCTTATCAAGATCTATGCCTTCTATACGATCATCATAATCTTTCTGAGCAGCACTTAAATTATGATATGCTTCTGTATACTCCTCCTTCTTAGTTCTAAGTTCATCACGATCCTTAACTCTGCATTTTGAAAGAAGTGCTTCTCTCTCCTTATTATTCTCATCAAGCTGTCGCTTAACATCTTCCACATCTATATCCTTTGCTGCAATGGTCATGCTCATAACACCTGGAACTGTAATCTCTACAGTTTCATTGATATCAAATTCACCGGCAGAAATATCTATGTCCTTGCCTGTAGCAACTGATTTGACCTGAATATCGGTGTTTCCAAGTTTCTTAATATTAGCTACAGAATTAAGATTAGAAAGCTGTGCTCGCAAATTGCTAATATCTGACTCAAGAGTATCAAGCTTTTTCTCATCTTCAGCAGTTATTTCTATCTTACCTTCGATTGTTTTTTTTGCCTCATCAAGACTATCTTTTGCCGCTTGGATTTCTTTATACTTCGAAATTATATCCTGAGCCTTAGCGAGCGTCTTTAAATGTAAAGCTCCTTCATATTCTTTGAGAAGTTGCGGATATTCCTTTAAATCTGCAGAAATTTTATTTATCTCCTTTAAATACTTATTCCTAAGTTCCATATTACTATTATAAGCAGCAAGCGCTGCTGCATAACGTTCATACTCTTCTTTTTCAGCCTGATAATTTTCTAGCTTTTCTTTAGCTTCATTGATTTTGTTATTGTCAATATCAATAGCTTTTTCAGCAACTTCACTCTTCTGCAAAGCATCCTCAAGTTCTGCTTTAGTATAATAAGCCTCCAGAATAGTTCCTACACCTTGAACCCATTTCTTTCCAATTCCTCGTTTTTTATCAGGACCATCATTTGCAAAATCCCAATGTCCACTAAGTGCATCAATCTTTTCCTGAATAATCTTTTCAATTTCTTCCGGAGCAATCCCTTCTGTTGATGACATTCCTTCAGACGCAATAATAGAAACCAAATCCTGTTTTACAAGTGCTTTTTTGTCTAGCTTGTTTAAAATGTGCTCAACCACATTTGCCTGACTTTTTTGAGATGCAAAAATCACATCATCATAAAGACCTCTCTTGTAAACTAATTCCTCATCAATTATTTCTCGAACCTGTTTCTCATTTGCAATAATCTCGTCCTTTGAAGTAACAAGTTCGCACATCTCTGAAGCACCCCACTTCTTCTGAAGGGTATACAGACCATCATCTGTAGCGAACACTAACGTTCCATCTACAACATCTCCCTTGGAATCAGAAGGCATAAACCTTGCAATGAAATCTTTGTCTTCTTTCTTACTCTTACTAAGCTTAGAGTCTCTGTATAGAGTCTGATAAATAAGCTCAATCATAGTACTTTTACCGGCCTCATTATTACCAACCAGTACATTTAGTCCGTCCTCAAATGTGACCTCTTTATTCTTAATACCTGCAAACTGTCTAGTCTTAATCGATTTTATATTCATAGTTACAACCTCCTCTATTTCAACGATTTCACAATATCATATGCCATCTGAAGCTCCACCGGGTCATCCAATAATTCTTCCAAAAATTTGGCTGCAAAGCCAATTTCCGAAAACTCATTTTCAATCTTTTCACTGGTAATCTTCTCACTTAAATCATTATCAAGAATCTTGTAGTTCAAGAATCTACTAAGTTGAGCCTCATAGATTGCTCCCTTTTTCTGATATTCAGATGCATCTACACTTCCGGAGATTGTAAGCCTTACAATTGAATTGCTAGAGTAATCCTTTACCAATTCTTCGATTGCATTCTCTAAAGACTTATTTTCTGTTGCATTAAAAGTCAACTTTTCGTCGTAGTATCTTATTCTTCCGGTTACTACACGCTTAGCCAGAATTTTCTTAATTCCATTATTGTTCTGTAATGTAATCACAAAGGCATTACCTTCTGTATTATTGTGCAAATCAAGTTGTTCGTGTGTTCCAGCATTAAAAATAGTATAGCCGGTCTTTTCCTCATCAGCAGGAATTGCAGGTTCTGTCACATGAGCATGTCCCAATAACCACAAATCCATTGGAATACTGTCAAGCTCAGTTCTTGTCATTGGGAAATACTCCCCTTCTGTATCAATTGCAAGTCCTTCCAATGCGCCATGGGCAATACCAATATTATACTTGTTCGTACCATCAATATCCTCTTCCCTTATCCAATCCAAACGATTAGTGTCGCTATGTTTGCTATCGCAATACGCAGGATAAAAAACTGCCAGACCATCACTACTATCAAATTCATATGGCTGGTATTCATTAAGTACAATAATATTGCTATGAGCATCTGCCAGATTCATAAAATCATTCCACAGCTGTTCATTACCTGAATAAAAATCATGGTTTCCTGGAAGTACCAGTACGTTCTGATTAAAACCTGCAAGAATCTCAACTACACGTTTAACATCCTTTTTTGCTATTGCATAAGTATTATCAAAAAGATCGCCTGTAATAATGAAAAACTCACATTGCTCTTTTTCTGCAGTTTCAACCATCTCCTTAAGACAAGTGAATCTGCTTTCTACCAACTGATTTTTAATACTATACTTATCAAATTTTCTTCCGATGTGATTATCACCTGTAACAAATAACTTCATTCCACTATCCTCCTACTATCTTCTATTTTTCGTCATTTTATTAACTAGCTCTTCCTGACTACTGCACTCGCGTGCATCCAGTATGTATTAAAGGCTGTCTAAATAATTAATTTCAATTTCTTTCAAAAATCAATTCTACCGGCTCCTCCCATCCCGGACTCTTATCTGTCATTCCCTCATATCTTATATTAATCGTGTCTCCTTTTCTTTTCATAAATTCTTCCAGTGGCATAATATAAGGATCAGGACCAGATATTTGTCTTACTCTACTGCATACAAATTCATATTCATCTTTTGCCTCATCTTCGTTACTAAAATCAATATCATAATACGAAACTTCTTCTTCCTCTTGCATTGTGACCTTGCCATTATTTCTCTCTATAATAACATCCCGTGAAAGACCACAATAACAATCAAATATTGTCGCATATACTTCATAATGAAAATTTCTAAATATATCCTTGTCAGCTTCCGATTCTTGCAACTCTGCAAGTTCATCTATATAGCCATTTATTTCTGCCACAAGGCTTAGAACAGCATTCTCAAGACCTCCTGATGCTTCATCAAATATTATGCTTCTATTCTTTGAGTCATATTTGTCAACACTATAAAAAACATATTTCTGATTTAGTATTTTGTGCTCCAAAATTTCCTTTATTATTTCAAATTCTTTGTCAGTATTTGTATCTAACCTAATGTCACAATAAACTTCTGCCATATTTTTTACCTCTCCTTATCTCGCATTTTTCCGTTCTTAACACTTTATTTTTCATATTTTCCTAAATTGATTCTTTCCCTTGCAGCAATTTCAATCAGTCTGTCATCTGATGCACTTTCTACATCCGACAAGCCACCCATTGCCATACCAGCACCTCCAAACATAGCCGTACCATAATAATCCTCCAAATCATTTCGTAAAGCATCGTAATCAATATCTTTGTTCATAACTTTCTCCCTTCTTCCATATTTCCACGCTGTCTTATAGTAATATTTTACCATGTTTTTTGTTAGTTTTTTTCAAAATTTGACCTTTTTGCACAATTTTTTCATATGAATTTTCACTAATTGATAAATACCTTTTATGTAATAATTATTTCAACAAATTACTTATTACATAAAAAACAGTCCTACAAAATTTTTCAACTCTGTATTTCTTCTTTTCATAAATGATAATAAATAAAGAAATGCCTGTTTAAATTCTGTAAAACTGTTTCTTACGTTGTATAGTTATATTCTATTTTTTAACTTTTCTTGTTTTAGACCAACGGCTATGAATTTTTCTTCCATTAACTATAGCGTAGGTTCTTATTTTAAAGAAATAAGTTCCTTTGGATTTCAGCCTGCTTACATCAGCCGTCATTCCTGTAGCACCTTTTTTCTTTTTGCTCTTTTTTATATTTTTAATTGTTTTCACTTTTTTAAATTTTCCTTGGATGCCTTTTCTCATATACACCTCAACGCCTTTGCTGTTGTCTTTTATTACTCCCCATGACAAAATCCATATGGTTTTGCTTTTTCTTAAAGTTAATTTAGGCTTTTTAGGCACGCCTCTAACATATGTTGACCAAATGACTGACCAGGTTACTTTATTATTTTTTCCAGTTGCCTGTATTGTGTAAAAATATGTTTTACCAGGTTTTACCTTTGAATCAATAAATATGTTGCTTTTTGTTTTTCCGATTAATTTGAACTGACCATCTTTTTTTGCTTTGTATATTTTGTAACTATTGCCATTCTTTATTTTTTTCCATGACAATTTTACAGAGTGGTAATTCAGTTCTTTTACACTTTTTATTCTGAATTTACCTGATGGTGTAATATCAAATGGTCCTTTAGTAGTTTCAGTATTATTTCTGCCTGACGTTGTCTGGTTTCCCGGTTTCTTACCTGTAGTTGTACTGTCAGATGTTGTCTGACCTCCTGTATCTTCTGTATTCTTACTTGTAGTCGTAATCTCAGGTGTCTCCTGACTTCCTGAGTTTTCTGTATTCTTATCTGTAGTCGTAATTTCAGGTGTTGGCTGGTTGCCTGTATCTTCAGTGTTTTTATCTGTTGCTGTAATATCAGTTGTTGTCTGATTTTCTGCATCTTCTGTTGGGTTTATATCAGATGTACTATTTGGGGTTGTTTCTGTTGGTCCAACCGGTGTATTCTCCTCAGTTGTAGATGTTTCAGACTCACCAGATTCCGTTGATGTATTGTTAGTCGCTTCCGTTGTTACATTACCGCTTGTTTCTGTTGTTGTATTATCTGTTGTCACATTGTCGTTTGTTTCCGTACTTGTACTATCTGATGTTTCTCCATCATTGTTTTCATAATCCAAATCTATACTTATAAAATCTATTCTGTTTTCTTTTGCGTAAGTCTCTGCTGTAGACCCTTTAAAGCCATATATTGTTTTCAAATTCATAGGCATACCTTTTTTTGCCAGTTCGATATTAGGATTTTTGATTGTCATAGTAGTCAATTCAGGGCAATTATCGAAGGTATGATTTTCTATCTTGGGTACCTTACTTGGAATTGTGATTTCTTTAAGTTTTGCATCATATTGAAACGCATAATTTTCAATGTATTCAATACTTTCAGGCAGGTAAACATATTCAAGTTCTCTTTTATAACTCATCCCTGATGTCTCAATTCCTTCAACTCCATTGCCTATTATTACAGTTTTACAGCCTAACTCCGGCAATATATCTTTTTTAATAATAACACCTTTATTGCCAACAAAATAGAATCCATCCGTATAACCTACCACATTTTCCCCATCATCAGGCCATGTCTGATATGCAGTACTTCCAAATTTTATTAAGGTAATTCCATGTTCTTTTGCATATGATGCTAAACCTGATCTAGAATTTGCATGTATTTCTTCTACGCTATCAGGCCATGATTTTGGAAAATTTGTTGTATATGCTGATGTTATTTTTTTTATATTATTACATCCATAAAAAGCATTCTCTTCAATTGTTCCACATGGAATTGTATCATAATGTCCATTTGGATTTGCGTTAGATGTTAAAAAAATGTATACAGATTCAAGCCCTGTACAATTAAAGAATGCATAGTCAGACACTTTGCTTATATGCCTGAGTAATACTATCTCTTTCAAACTTTTACAGTTTGCAAAAGCATTCTTGCCTATGATTTCAAGACCATTTGGAAGCTCAACTTCTTTAATATTTTTATAGTTTTTAAACATTCCATCAGGTATATTTGTAATTTCATTGTCCATGACAACTTTTAAAACCTTATCAGAGATTTCTGCCTTTTGAAGGTCATCAAACTGTTCTATATCTATCTCTCCCGTACCTGTAATACGCAGTGTTCCATCCTTTTCCAATTGAAAATAAGTCTGTGGACCACATTGACCTTTGATGTTTTTGTAAATTAAAGAATCTTCTGTAGTATTTTTCGATGTATTCTCTTCTTCTGCCTTTACAAAAGATGTAGGAACTACTCCTGCTACAACCATACTTAATATTACTAAATATGTAATTGTCTTTTTACAGCTCTTAAATATGTTCATAATCTTTCTACCCTCCTGCCACGAATAACCTCTTATTATGTTCTATAAATTTGAGATTTTTTGTGTTATTTTACGGTTATTTTTTATATATAAATTATATCACACAATACCACTATAGTCACTTTTACTCCAACCTAATATGTTATTTATATATATAAAACAGTCACAATTCGAATGTGTTAGATGTTTCAAAACTTTCATGCTTAGACAACAACTTTTTATTTTAATTTTGCGACAATCTCAATCGAAAATTAGGAAAGCTGATTTAAACTGGTGGTTGCTCATAAGTTGTATAATCAAGTTAGTGTAAAATTTTAGTTGGCAAAAAATAAATAAAAAAATGGGAAGTAGAAAAAACCACTTCCCAATCATACAGTTTTTCTTTATGATATTAACTGC
>NZ_DBLZZO010000035.1:0-26182 GCF_057858645.1 Eubacterium sp. | reverse complement strand
TGTTTTATCAACCATTTCTTTTAACTTATCTTTGATATATTCTTTTGTAATAAATCCTACTACCGGTATATAATATATTTTTTCTTCACTTAAACATAAACCTATACCGAAAATATCAGTTTCATTTAATATAAATAAGCCTACCTGCTCACTGTTATTTATACATTCGTTAAAAATTTCTTCTGCTTCAACGTAATCATTAACTAATTTAAAATTCTCCTCTATGTCCATTGATGCTGAAACATTAGAAAATCTTGATATCATACTCTTTAATTCAAGTTCTTTTATGATGTCTAAAGCTTCTTCTGTATAAATATCTCCAAAAACACACTCTGACGGTTTAACACCTACAGGTGATTCAATATTAATTGTTGCCAAAACTTTACTCATTTTTGCCAATTGGAAATTATTAATTAAGGCATTTCTGTTTCTTGTGTTTGAAATTTCATCTGCGTGTTCTAATGCATTTTCAATTGAACCAAACTGGGAAATAATGGCAGTAGCTCCCTTTTCTCCAATTCCCGGCACACCCGGTATGTTGTCAGAAGAATCCCCCATTAAAGCCTTTACGTCAATAAATTCAAAAGGTGTTACCTTATATAAAGCCTTTACGTCTTCTGTATTATATCGTTCAATTGTTGTTTGACCTTTTTTAGTTTTAGGAATACAAACAGTTATTTTTTCAGATGCAAGCTGCAATAAATCCCTGTCACCGGAATAAATGCACACATCCATACCTTCTTTTTCCCCTTCTTTACACATAGTTCCTATTACATCATCTGCTTCATAACCTGGAAGTTCAATTACCGTAATATTCATTTTCTTTAGCAAATCCTTGATAATTGGAACCTGCTCCCTTAATTCAGGTAACATAGGTTTTCTTGTTCCTTTATACTCCTTAAACATTTCATGTCTGAACGTTGGCTGATGAACATCAAATGCAACTGCAAAATGAGTTGGCTGCTCGTCATCTATAAATTTAAACATCATATTAAGGAAGCCGAATACTGCATTAGTATGTACTCCTTTTGTATTTCCAAATAAAGGAACTCCATAAAAAGCCCTGTTTAATATGCTGTGTCCGTCAATTAATAATAATTTATTCATGTCTACCTCGTTTTAAATAATATTTGTTAAAATAAAATAATTTTCACTATAACATAGGAAATTATGGAAAGAACAATTGCTAAAATGGCAATAATTGAAATTCGTGCAGCTTTTTTATAGGACTTTTGCCTTTGCAAATATTCATCATAGTATTCAATTAAATCCTGCAATTCTTCCTCTGCCTTCTTCGTCTCCTCACCCTCAAAAGGAGCCGGCACATCTTCCAAACCTCTATGTATAGTATAATACAATTGTAATTCTTCCATACAATCTTTGCATTCTTTTGCATGACTGAGAAAATCTTCTAAATCTTCTGAATATTCAATTCTATCAAAAATAAAATCATTTATTTTCTCCTGAAACACTTCGCAATTCATATTTACCCTCGTTTCATCTTACATTTATTCGCTCATTTTGTACTTTTTTATTTAAAATCCAATTGCTCATTTTGTTTTTATTCAATTCAAAGCTCATTTTTCTTTTTTAAGATAATTAAAAATTTTTCTGAAATCAATTATACATTTTTATTGACATTTATACAACAAAATGATAAGATTTTTATTGCTTGCGGATATGGCGGAATGGCAGACGCATCAGACTCAAAATCTGACGCCCATAAAGCGTGTGGGTTCAAGTCCCACTATCCGCATTGATTAACACCACATAATGTGGTGTTTTTTTATGTAATAAGAAACGTTCCACTAGGGATGTACACTCGCGTGAAAAGAAAAATGTTCCACTAAGAAAGCACCCTGGTGTAATAAAACAATAGTTATATGATAACACGCACTCAGGTTATACATTGATGCAAAAAAGCCAATTTCTACTGTAAATCATAATACAATTAACTATATTCAACAGTTTTAATTGTATTGCTACTTACATAGAAATTGACTTTTTTTAGTTTCTTTTATTTTGACTTTTTATAGTAACTGTTTTTTTATTATTCTTGCTAATTTTTCTCTGCATATTTGAACAATTATTGAAAACAATGTAATATCTTTAAATTAATCCAAACTGTAAGAACCACCATTATACTTTACTCCATACACGGTACCTGATTCGCAGGATACTGCATATGACTGTGAAGACACACTCTTTCCATCCTTGTCCTCAATTTCACAATTAATAATATAATATTCTTCTGAAGAAATTTCAGTTATCTTTTTATATTCCAAATAACCTACATCGCCATTTTCAAATTCGCCATAATTATTTTCAAATTCACCATTTGAAACAAGATAATCTGTAAGGCTGTTAGATGCCTGACTGTATGATATTCTCTTAGGTACATAATTATATGCTCTTGTAACAACTGAGCTTGTTATACCCTGATTATCTATTGCAACAAAATAGTAAATAGAATTCTTTTTTGGAATTTTAATTGGTTCTGTATACAACTGACTTTTCTTTGTTGGAGTTGTACCGTCTGTTGTATAGTATATACTACAACCACTATCAGCAGTTACGGTAATCTTCTCCTGAGTCGAGTATTCACCACTCTTCAAATCTACTGTAGGCTCATTTATTTTCTTAAATTCTAATATATACTTGTAGGTTGCTTCTTTGCTTTTCTTTTTATTTTTGTCAACAGAATATGCTCTTAAAGTATATGTTCCTTCTGTTGCAAAAGAAATTGTACCTGAATATTTTTTTCTTGAAACACTGTCACTTGGATCTGAACCATCTGTTGTATAGTAAATCTTTACATCATCACTGGCACTTAGTTTCACTTCTATTGGTTTATCATAAGTTCCTGCCTTTACGCTGGCTGATGGAACTGTGCCATCAAAATTCTCCAACTCTTTTCTTAAATTTGCAGGTGCAGAATTAACTAATGTTTTGATGTTCGAATCCATGTCATTATTCTGATAAAGAACAATCAGTTTCTTATAATAGTCAATATTCTGATTATCAACGTCAATTAAATATTCAAGATATTTCATTTCTTCTTCATCATATTTCCCAAGAATTTCGTCTACCTGACAAACCTTTTCATAGGCTTTAATTTTCTGTTCTTTTGTAAAAGCATTACTTGAAGCTAAAATATACTGAGACTTGGCATACTCATAATTTTCTTCTTTGTAATATTTTTCACCAATATTATAATATTTGTCAAACTTACCTGTCATAATTGATTTCTTGACAGCTAATGTTCCCACAGATGTAGCTGCCATTAGTACAATTACCAAAACAATTAAACCAAGCACCTTCTTCTTTGACATTTTCTTCTTAGGTGCCTTTTTCTTTGAAATATTCTTTTTTGTTGTGTTCTTTTTAACTTTATTGCTACTTGAGTAATTATGTGAAGCACTTTTGTAATTATGCTCTTTAGAGCTGGATATGTAAGAGTCATCAAATTCCTCTAAATCCTCTTCAACCTCATCATCTAACTTCTGTATTTTATAACTACTCTTCTTATTTTCGTTTTCACTATAACCTTCTCTGCCTGACTCTATTTTAATACCGGCAAAAATATCTTCTTCTGTCTTATCTATTTTATCTATTGATGTTTGTGTAATATCATTATGAAAGCCATTGATTTTTGTACCACATTTTCTGCAAAACATAGCATTATCATCACACTCACATCCACAATTTGGACATATCATATTTTAATTCCTTTCTGTTTTGAAAATATAATATTTACAGCCTAGAATATATCATATAATATTCTATCTTTCAAATATATATTTTATCTATATATTATACTAATTTCATTCATCCCTTTTAGAGAATACACAACCACAAAAATTTTGTCTATACAAATTATGTTCTTTTGACAACTCAATAGATCTCTTATAACCGTTTTTCTTTTTAAAATCAGAAAATAAATAATCTATATTATACTTTTCAGATATTTCTTTTCCAATTTCATTTAATTTCTGTGCGTTTTTAAGGGGACTAATTGACAGAGTTGTTGTAAAAAAGTCGTACCCGTTATCCTTTGCATACTTTCCGGAAAATTCCAATCTTAACCTATAGCATTTAAAGCATCTTTCGCCACCTTCTTTTGCTTTTTCATATCCTTTTACATATTCATAAAATTCTTTAGAATCATAATTAGCAATAATGGGTTTTACACTATGTTGAAATTCCATTTCATTTATAAATCTGATTAACTCTTCTGCTCTATGATTATATTCCTCTGTTGTTGAAATATTAGGATTATAAAACAACACATCTATCTCAAAATATTTAGACAAATATTCTAACACATAACTACTGCAGGGTGCGCAGCAGGCATGAAGAAGTAACCTTGGAGTTTTATTTTCGTTAATATTATTCTCTATTGTCTTTTCAAGTTCTTTTTGATAATTTATTTTGTTCATTTATTATCACACTTTCATATAAAAGATAAGACAGGATCTGTCCTGTCTTATCTTTTGTTCTTTTTCTTATTTAATTCTAAATATTGCTTATAAGCTTTCTTGAGTATCATTCTTTCATTTGGAAATTTCAACAAATGATACGCTTCAATATACTTATAATATCCAGAATCGTAAAAATATTCTTCGCGCTGTGGTTTACTATAAAAGCTATTAGAAGACATTAGGTACCAATGCACCTCTTTTTCAACAATATCTCCAGGAATATTAAATGTATATTCGCTTTTTCCCACATACTCATTAATTTTTGCACTTACGCCGGTTTCTTCTTTCACCTCACGTAAGGCAGTTTCTTCATGAGTTTCTCCTGGTTCAACTGTTCCTTTTGGAAGAACCCATCCTTCATACCTATTCCGAAAATTTTTGTATAAAAGTAATATTTTATTTCTATATATAACCACACCGCCACAACTGACCGCCTTTTCCATAGGTTGTCCTCCTGTTTTGTAGTGTGTTAAATTACTTTTAGTATACAGTAATAGAGATATCATTGCAATATTTCATCTAATTAAAATATTCATCAAATACTTCTTTTGCACAATTTACTGCAGAGTTGCTTCCTTCCGGCATATTTTCTAAAACTACTGCAATTGCAACTTTCTTTTTGCCTTTCTTTGCATAGCCTACAAACCATGAATTAACATTGTCTTTTTTGTCAACTTCTGCAGTACCTGTTTTACCGTAAGCCGTATAATCTGAATAAGCCATCACTTTACCTGTACCGTATTCACAAACAGCTCTCATATATTCCTGTAACTGCTTTGCCTGTGCCTTTTTCATCAAACGCTTATATTCTGTTTGCTCTGTGGATTTAACCACAGTTCCATTACTGTTTTGTACGTGGTCTACAATATAAGGTTTCATTAAAACACCATTATTTGCAATAGCTGACGCAATCATTGCCATATGAGCCGGTGATACCGTTGTTTTACCCTGGCCTATACTTGTCTGTGTAATATCAAACTGTGAAGACTTCTTTGTTAGTGGAAAAACACTTTCGTTATAATCCATATCCAATGGCAATTCCTGATTAAACAATAACTTCTCTGCTGTCTTTCTAAACTTTGACACATTAAGTTCATTACCAATTGTTGAAAATGCGCTGTTACATGAATATGCAAAAGCGTGTGTTAAATCTTCACTATAATGGGCTGTTCCGTCAAAACATTTAATTGAAAAATTATTAAAGTTTGCCTTACCATTACAATTATAAGAAAAATCAGAATAATTCTTATTTTCTTTCATGTATTCTAATGTAGTAATAATTTTAAAAATCGAACCCGGTATATATTTACCCTGTGTGGCTCTGTTTACTAATCGTGAGTCACTTGAATCAGATGTGATCTTATCCCATATATCATCTATACTTTCAGGATCATAAGATGGTCTTGAAACCATTGCTCTAATTTCTCCTGTATTAGGATCTATTACAAAAACTGCTCCTTTATACCCTGAAAGACTATTATATGCAGCTTTTTGTGTGCTAACACTTAAAGTTGTATATACATCACATCCCCGCTCTTCTGTGTCAGAGAAATCATCAATAATCTTCTGCACTGCTGAAGTCTGAGATGACAATAAATCATAATTGCACATTTTTTCCAAACCATACTTTCCATGTGTGGTTATTCCTATTGCATGAGAAAAAATCTTACCGTATGGATATTTTCTTTCATCGTCAGACAAATCTGTCTCTGTCCCTTTCGTATCAGTATAAGCAAGTCTTTTTTTACTTTTACTGTAAATAGTGCCTCGCACTACTTTAGATGCACTTCCATCAATTCGTCTGTTATATGTATTATTAATAATCTTTGGACTTTGATTAACAACAAAATTAGCATAAAAACCTATCATAAATACAAAAATAAGGGAAATTACTACAGTTGTAACCATTGCCTGTCTATTAAGTTTTTTTCTTTCTATTTTAGCGTATTTTGATTTCCTGCGTTCTATCGAGGCCTTGGATTTCCTGCGTTCTTCTTTCCTTGACATGTCTTGCTCCTTTTTCTGTTACTCTTCTTCTTGTGGACTTTTGCGCCGTTCCCACAATTGCCAACCCTTGAATAATTGCAAATACAATCAGCGTACTTAGAATCGAACTTCCACCATAACTTAATAATGGGAATGTAACACCTGTTGATGGAATCATGTTAATTGCCCCGCCAACTGTAACGATAATCTGTACTGCATACTGCATTCCTAAACCAATACATACCAACTTGTTAAATAAACTTATTTGCTGCATAGCTGTATTTAAAAAGGCAACAAAACATGTTAAACATAACAAAAGTAAAAGTATTGCAAATATTGCACCAAGCTCTTCACCAATAGCTGAGAAAATAAAATCCTGATCTACAACCGGTACATCTTTTGGTCTGCCCTGATATAATCCTGTACCAGTTAAGCCACCATTACCCAGCGCAAACAAAGACTGTGTTACCTGAAATCCTGTATCTCCGGGATCAGCCCAAGGATTAAGCCAAACGCTCACTCTTACTCTAACATGAGCAAAAACCTTGTATGCGAAAACTGAGGCAATGGAAAGTCCTGCAAAGCAGATGAAAATATAGCCTACTTTTCTTGTGCCAACATAAATCATAAAAACATAAATCATAAAGAATATTAATGCACTACCTAAATCTCTTGAGGCTACTAGCAATAACACATGGATACCAGCCATTATGGCTGATAAAACTACGTTTTTAAAACTTGTTGATTTACTTAACAAGCCTGCAATAAAGAAAACAAAAATTATTTTCACAAATTCTGATGGTTGGAAAGTAAAGAATTTTCCAATTGGTATTGCAAGCTTAGCTCCATTATCTGTTTTACCTACAGCTAAAACCAATGCCAGTAAGGCTATCCCTACAAAACAATAAATCCATGTAAATGATTTCCATAATTCATATTTGCTCATTAAATAAGGCACAATTAGTGACAGCATCGTTACCACAGCTACGATTACAAACTGTCTTATGCTATTGGCAAACTTCAATCTTGCTAACATAATAAAACCGATTGTCAATAACATGCACATATTACTTAAAATTGCCTTATTAATATTAGGATAAATGATTGGAAAAATTCCAAGCACAACTATCAAATAACAAAGTTGTGCACCTCCTAATATTATTACTCCTATTTCCGTAGTATCCTGTTGGTTCATGTAAATTGTCGCAATTCCCAAAAAATACGTTAGAAATATTATTCCATTTTGTCTTTGAAAAATACCTGACGCCTTGTATGGATTCTTACATCTAAGTGCACTAAAGCATTCCCATACGTAAAAAAACATAAGTAAAATAAAAAGGTATTTTGTCACAATAATTAAAAATGTACTCATTTTTCAATCTCCATATTACTCTACAGAACTCCTCTTTTAAAATGTCCCCTAGTTGAATCTGTTTTATCAATGATATTCTTATTATATAAAAATGAATCAATATAATCTTTAGCTATATTTTTCACTTCATCCTGAGATTCAATTGTAAAATTCAATCTGATTGTCTGAGGACTTAATTTGTTAATATTATCCCTATATCCTAACAAAGATAAAGGTTTGCAATTATACATTAAATTATAACAGTAATCGCATACACACTTTATATTAAATATATTATTTAATCTGTCTTTAATTCCATATATATCATTGCTCTTTCTACAATTGTCTACTGTTTTTAAGCAACAGTTGGCAGAAATCATTGTAGGTATATAACCATAAGCAACAAAATTCTCACCCCCACAACCGCGCTCTCTTAATTCTGCATAATTAAGTTCTAACGGGCTTGTAGTTGTTATGTGATCATCACAATAATATTTTTTCGAAATACTGTTATACGCATAAACATTATAATCAAAAACATAAAGAGTTTCCATCTTTTTTTCTTTCAAATAGAAATATTCCTCTATATTTCTTATTAAAAATCCGTCAAAATTTTTTAATGCTTCACCAAATTTAGCATTAAACTTTTTAACGTCCTGTTTTCTAAAAACATACGGCATTGCCAAATATACTTCTTTTTTTACGCGCCTGCATTGCTCAATTATATCACTTATGTCATTAGAAAACAAAAACTCTTCCAAATATACTTTTGAAATTTCTTTAAATGATAAAACGGCATTTAATTGTTTCTTGTTAGAAACCATTGCTACAAAATTATATTTCCCATCATTATTATTATAATTATTAATTTCTGACGAATCTTTACGTTCAAATAATATATTCTTTCCTTCCGTTTCCTCTATGGTTCTATTATATTTAACTATAATTTCATTGTATGTTTTTTCAATGAAATCACGTCTTAAATTATTCAATGCTCCAACAGGTACGAATAAATTTTCATCTATATTTATTGATAAACTCCTGAATTTAAAATCTGTGTTTCCGAGTTTACTTAATTGTTTAATAACTGTTTCTTTAGTTATCGGCTTATTTTCAGCAATAAACGGTACCTGTCCTTGTGCTACAACCTTCTTATGATTAATTGTTGTACTAATTTCTATAGGATAGTTTTCCTTTATTACTACAGTCGCATCTAATAGATATTTTTTTCTTTCTTTTAAATATTTTTCTCTAATATAACTAATATATTCTGTATTTTCTAATCTAAAGGATGGCTTCTTTAAAGAAATCATGTTTCTTCCATTATGTTGTTTAAAATAACTTTCATTAAAACCATTCCTGTTAAATAAATCCCATAATTTCTGTAAATCTGATTGTTCTACTTTATATTGTATTTGGGAATTTTCCTGAGTCTTCAAATATAAATCTACATATTTTCTGTAAATACTTACCACTCCCGCAACATACTCAGGTTTCTTCATTCTGCCTTCTACTTTCAGTGAATACACACCACTTTCTATTACTTCCGGCAGAATTTTTAATGTACAAATATCTTTTGGACTAAGTACATATTTTTCATTCTTTTTATTTAATACTTTTCCGTTTAATGTAACATCATACTCCATTCTGCAAGGCTGGGCACATTGGCCTCTGTTTCCGCTACGACCACCTATAAAACTACTTAGGAAACACTGGCCTGAATAACAATAACATAAAGCTCCATGAACAAAACTTTCGATTTCGAGATTTGTCTTTTGATGTATATCTGATATTTCATTTAAAGAAAGTTCTCTTGGTGTGACAATTCGTGACACGCCAAGTTTTTTCAGATATTCAACTGTCAAATTACCGAAAATTGTCATCTGGGTACTTGCATGAATATGCATCCCTGGAAAATTTTCTTTTATAAACAATAATACTCCCATGTCCTGTACAATAACGGCATCCAACCCATTAGTATACAGTGGAAGTAAATAATTATATAGTTTTTCTTTTATTTCATTATCTTTTACTAAAGTATTAACTGTTAAATAAATCTTTCTATTAAATAAATGTGCATACTGTATTGCACTTATTAATTCATCCTCCGATAAATTATTTGCATTAGCTCTTGCTCCAAATAATTCTCCACCGGTATATACTGCGTCAGCTCCGGCATTTATGGCTGCTATAACGCTTTCATAATTTCCACCCGGTGCAAGTAACTCAACTAACATAAATTTCTCCTATAACTGTTTTATTAGTAAGAAACGACCAGGCCGAAGCCTGATCGTTTAATTTACTTTTCAAGTTCTGTCTGAAGTTTAACAATCTCTTTTTCGAGATTCTTAATTTTTTCAAGAGCTTCATCTAATTCTTTAGTTGCTGTCTCAGCTTTCGAATCTGAAACTATCAACTCATGTTTTAAATCGTATACTTCTTTTTCCTTTAGTTCTAAATCACCCTCAAGCATGTCTGCCTGTTTTTTTGCTTTAAAATAATCATTTGCTATGTTAATTTCAAGAAGTATTCTCTGCATATCCATATTCTGCATACGATAGCTTTCATTCTGTTTAAAGTCCTGTATCATATTATTGATATATGTAGCAACCTTCTGTAGATACGCTTCACTCTCAAATCCACCTATATTGTAAATCTTCCCATCAATAATAACATCCACGTAGTTCTTTGATGACATAATTATCTCCTTGTACTAAAATCATTGATTATAATATCACAAAATCTTTTAAATTAAAAGAAGTATGTAATTTATCACTTTAATTATTTAACCTTAATGCTCTTTGCCTTTGACCATACTGTGTATCCAGCACTTGTTTTAACTCTTGTTCTAACATAAATCTTCTTCTTTGATTTAATCTTCTTACCTGTTAATTTAACAGTGTTCTTCTTTGAAGTAACTTTTGTCTTTGAACTAAAGTTCTTCTTTGTTGAATACTGGAATTCGTATGACTTAGCACCTTTTACTTTCTTAGCTGTAGCCTTAATGTAAGCTTTCTTAGCTTTCTTTGTCTTAAGTTTTGGAGCCTTTGATGTTGCAACTGGATTTCCTGCGACTACCTTAAAGTCTTTAATTTCAACCTGACCGCTCATGTCGTTTTCATCTGGGAATTCTTTTAAGAAAGCACCCATAGCTAACATAACGCCCATTGTCTTCTGCTTATACTTAATTGTATCGCCAGGCACTGTAACCTTAGTTGTGACTGTAACATAATCATCATTTCTGCTATCTAATTTAATCATGTTCTTGAAATCTTTTGTGTTTGAAAGAACATTTGCTCCCTTATATGTAGCCTTAACAGCATAAAGATTTACTGCTGGATCTCCGTCCTTTGTGTTATTTCTGTAAGCTTTTAAATGAACATGCTTAATGTAGTTCATCTTACCTGTTCCTACATTGTATCCTGTTCCATCTTTACGTTTCTTTGTCTGTTTAATTTCATTCTTTAATGTTGACTTAATCTTAAATGAAATTGTGTAAGTACGTCCTCTATCAATGTTAAGGATTTTCTTTAATGTAACACCCCAAGGGTTGCTCTGTGCTACAGTTCCCATTGGTGTCCACTGAGCACTATAACCTGTACTTGTAATGTTAAGTAATGCATCTCCGTTTGTTGAAGCTGCAGCAAGCTTAGCATTTTCGCCATAGCTCTTGAAAGCGTTCTTCTGGTTGTTGTAAACCTGACCATCTTTCTTTAATTCATCTTCCCATTTTCCACCATCTTCTCTAGTGTGAATTGAAAATGCCTGCCACTTAACTCCGTTAGAGATATCTGTACCTGTTTTAACTGCGGCTGGTACTGTACCGACCATTCCTACTACCATTGTTAAAGATAATGCAACGGCAGAGATCTTTTTGAAAAAATTCTTTCTCATTTTATACACCCTCCTAAAAAATTTCATCTCTTTTATATTACCATTTTTAAACGTTTTTTTCAACACCTATATGTGTATAAGCAAAGTCTGTTACCACTCTGCCTCTCGGTGTCCTTTGAATAAATCCGTTTTGAATTAAATATGGTTCATAAACATCTTCTAAAGTGCCTGCATCCTCGCCTAAAGCAGCCGCTAAAGTATCAAGTCCCACAGGTCCGCCTGCGAACTTGTAAATTATGGTTTCCAGTATGCTTCTATCACCTTTATCAAGACCTAACTTGTCAACTTCTAAAAGGTTCAAAGCATCATTTGCCACTTCATATGTAATCTTACCGTCGTATTTAACCTGAGCAAAATCCCTTACCCTTTTTAACAAGCGGTTTGCAAGACGTGGTGTTCCTCTTGAACGTCTAGCCATTTCAACAGCTCCCTGTTCATCAATTTCAACATTAAGTAAGCCAGCAGACCTTATAATAATCTGCTTTAATTCATCTATTGTATAAAACTCCAGCTTATTAATAACACCAAATCTGTCTCTAAGAGGGGCTGTTAATAGTCCTGCTCTTGTTGTTGCCCCAACCAAAGTAAACTTAGGCAAATCAAGTCTAATAGATCTGGCCCCCTGACCTTTACCAATCATAATGTCAATTGAATAGTCTTCCATGGCCGGATACAAAACCTCTTCTACCTGTCTGTTTAATCTGTGAATTTCATCTATAAACAAAATATCATTTTCCGATAAATTATTAAGTATGGCAGCCATCTCTCCCGGCTTTTCAATTGCCGGTCCTGAAGTAATCTTAATATTAACGCCCATTTCATTTGCAATTATAGTTGACAAGGTTGTTTTTCCTAGTCCCGGTGGTCCATAAAACAATACATGATCTAACGGTTCATTTCGCGATTTTGCTGCTTCTATAAAAATTTTCAAATTATTTTTTGCTTTCTCCTGACCAACATATTGATCAAGAGAAGATGGTCTAAGACCTTTTTCTATTACAACATCCTCGGATGCTGCTTCTGTTTGAATAATTCTTTTCGCCATTTATCTTTCCTTCATATTATAAAAGTTATATTATATTCTTCAATGCCTTTTTCAATACTTCCTCAACATCCATGCTTTCAGTAATTTCTATCTTCTTAACTGCGCTGAAAGCATCGCCCTTAGAATAACCAAGCGCTACTAATGCGTCAACTGCGTCTGACTGGACACTGTTTGAAATATCATCATTTCCTGATGTATGAATCATATCTTCCAAATCTATCTTATCTTTTAATTCTATAATAATTCGCTGAGCAGTTTTGGCACCTATTCCCTGTGCTTTTGAAATTGCCTTGGCATCACCTGAAATTATTGCCATTTGAAGTTGTTCTCCAGGCAATGCAGAAACAATGGCAAGGCCGCCCTTTGGACCAACACCACTTACACTTATTAATTTTTTAAATAATTCTAATTCTTCTTTAGAAAAAAAGCCAAACAACTGCATTGCGTCTTCACGTACATTAAAGTATGTGTAAATCTTGACTTCTTCTCCTATACCTAATGTTTCAAGTGCCGTTACCGGCATTAGAATATTATATCCTATCTGATTATTTTCAATAACAACTCTGTCCAATTCAACCGAATCAACAACACCTTTTATGTATGAAATCATTATCTGTCTCCCTTTTTCACTTCGTTCATTAATAGAACAAATGTTTACCTTGAAGATATAATAACACATTTTTTTATCTATTACAATTCAAATTATAATTTAAAACAGGATTCTCTTTCAACCAGTGTACAAGGCATTTTTACCTTAACCGCAGTTGAAATACTCAAATTTGAGGCTCCATATAAGAAATTAACACCATATTGTCCCATATCATAAGCCGGTGCATGTAACGTTGTAAGTGAAGGTGTTGTGTAGTTACAAATACTGGCATCATCAAATCCAACAATAGATATATCCTCTGGCATCTTTAGTCCTTTTTCATTAATTGCCTTCATTGCGCCAAAAGCAATGTAGTCACTTGCACAAACAACAGCTGTGGGTATTTCATCTGAATCTATCAAATTCTTCATCATTTCATAACCTGATTCGATACTGTAGTTACCCTGTCTTAAGAAAGTATCACAGTCCATTTCATTTTCCCTGCAAAATGACACATAAGCATTTAATCTCTCATCTTCTACAATCTCATTTTCATCTAACACTTCTACTCCTGCAAGGAAGCCTATTTTTTTATGACCTAAAGATAAAAGATAATCCATTCCCTTGTAAATTGCATCTTTGAAGTCCATGGAAAAAGTTGTCACATTGTAGTCAGGCATTTCCATATCCAAAAATACTGTGTTTGACGTGATTTTAGTAATAGACTTTATATCTTTTTTACTAAATTTTCCAATGCAGATTATTCCATCTACGTCATTTAAATTTTCAATATAGTTCTCGTCACTTTTAAATACTCTTATAATTTGTATTGAGTTTTTAAGACAAAAATCTTCAATTCCATTTCTCACAGAAAGATAATATGAATCCTGCATCTCCTGTTCTGCTGAAAACCACTGTACAATCCCCAAAGTAAAATTACTTTTCTTACTTCTACCTGTTTTTTTATAATTTAGTTTTTTTGCAGCCTCCATTACCCGCATTTTTGTTTCTAAAGATGTACTAAGACTGCTGTCATTATTTAAAATTCTTGAAACTGTTGCCATGCTCACATTTGCCATTTTGGCAATATCTTTAATCGTAGCCATTTTTTACCTCCAAAATTATGTATCTAATATGTATTTCATTATCTAACTTGCATTATGAAATTTTCATTATTCTATTTACTCAAACCGTTAATTAGTAACTATCCTAAGTTGCCTAATAAATAGCTTTTTTTCAATACTTATATATTACAAAACCTATTTACTTTTTTCAATAATTTTTTTACTAAATTTTACTAAAAGTTTACCACAAAAAAATAACGATTTTATACGTACATTTATACTAATTTCCTTTTATTATATTTATTACTTTTTCACAAAGATTTTTTATTTTAGTAAACTTTGTTGATTTTTTAGTAAAATAATTTTATATTTACCTTAACAGAAGAAATTTAAAAGTTTTCAACTAATTATTTGTTACGGTTTCACTACATATTTTGGAGGTATTTTATGAAAATAGACGAATTAAAGAAACAAATATTAAATAACAAATTCAACTCTACTTTAGCAGATATATACTATGACGATTCTGAAATGATTGATTATCAGAAAAATCGTTATATTAATGCATTAAGTAAATACGAAAAATTTTTCGACGATGAAGATGTTGAAATTTACAGTGCTCCCGGCAGAACTGAAGTTGGTGGCAATCATACAGACCATCAGCATGGTATGGTTCTTGCAGCTTCAATTAATTTAGATGCAATAGCCATTGTTGGAAAAACTACCGAAAACACTATAGAACTTATATCTGAAGGTTATGACCCAATTTCAGTTTCTGTAGAAGACTTGAATGTAAACGAAAAAGATTTTGGCACTACTTCTTCTTTAATTAAAGGAGTTCTTGCAGGAATGAAAAAAGAAGGCTATAAAATAGGACCTTTTAAAGCTTATATTACAAGCGATGTAATAAACGGTGCCGGTCTTTCATCTTCAGCAGCTTTTGAAGCAATTATCGGAACCATTATTTCAGGTATGTATAACAATATGGAAGTATCTTCCACTGAAATTGCTCAAATCGGACAATATGCAGAAAATGTTTTCTTTGGAAAACCTTGCGGCTTAATGGACCAAATGGCTTGTTCCGTAGGGGGTTTTGTACATATTAATTTTAAAAATCCTGACTCACCAATAGTCGAAAAAGTCGACTTTGATGTTGAAAAAGAAGGCTATAGTCTTTGCATCACAGACACCAAAGCCTCACATGCAGATTTAACAGATGATTATGCTGCCATTCCTGCTGAAATGAAAGAGGTTGCCCAGTATTTTAACAAAGAATTTTTAAATGAAATACCTGCAGATGATTTTTATGATAAAATTCCTGAACTCTACTCTGCTGTTAGCAATCGTGGGTTATTAAGAGCAATTCACTTCTTCGGTGAAAATGCCAGAGTTCAGAAAGAAGTTGATGCATTAAAAAATAATGACTTCACAAACTTTCTTAATTTAGTTAAAGAATCAGGTAATTCATCTTATAAATATTTACAGAATATTTATTCAGGAAAAGATTATAAAAATCAGCCTGTTTCAGTTGCATTGGCGGTTAGCGAACTTGTATTAAAAGACAACGGTGTTTGTCGCGTACATGGTGGTGGTTTTGCCGGAACAATACAGGCATTTGTAAAAAATGAATATGTTTCAACTTACAAGGAGCAAATGGAAAAATTATTAGGTGAAAACACATGTCATGTTTTAAAGATTAGAAAATATGGAGGAATTAAAGTATTATGATTAATGTAGTTATAGATGAAAATATAAAAAGACTTGTACAATATGGAATTGATAATAATTTAATTCCTGAATGTGAAAGAATTTATTCTACAAATATGTTGTTGGAAGTTTTTGGTAAAGAAGATTTCAGCGATCCTGATGTAGAATATAATTTAACTTTAGATGAAATATTAGGAAACTTGCTTGATGCAGCAGTAAAACTAAATATAATAGAAGATTCCGTTACTTACAGAGACTTGTTCGACACAAAAATTATGAACTGTATCACTCCAAGACCAGGGCAGGTTATTTCAACTTTTTTTGAAAAGTATGAAAAATCACCAGAAGAAGCAACTAACTTCTACTACAATTTTTCAACAAAAACAAATTATATAAGGAAATCAAGAATTGAAAAGAATAAAAATTGGAAATACCAATGCGAATATGGAAATTTAGATATTACAATCAATTTATCTAAACCTGAAAAAGATCCGAAAGCTATTGCCGCAGCTAAAAACGTAAAAGCATCTTCATATCCTAAATGTGCATTGTGTATTGAAAATGAGGGTTATGCCGGCAGAGTTAATCATCCTGCAAGACAGAATCACAGAGTTATTCCTTTAACTCTTAATAATTCTAAGTGGTGCTTTCAATATTCCCCTTACGTTTATTACAATGAGCACTGCATAGTTTTTAACGGTGAACATACACCAATGAAAATTGAAAAAAGCACTTTTGTAAAATTATTTGATTTTGTAAAAATGTTCCCTCATTATTTTTTAGGTTCAAATGCAGACCTACCAATTGTAGGCGGTTCTATTTTAACACACGACCATTTTCAAGGGGGCAACTATACTTTTGCCATGGCAAACGCACCTATAATTAAAGAATTTTCTGTTGGCGATTTCCATGATGTAAAATGTGGAATTTTAAAATGGCCTATTTCAGTAATAAGACTTGAGTCTGAAAATTTGGATTCTTTAATTAATCTTGGCAATCATATTTTGGAAGTTTGGAGAAACTACAGTGATGAAGAATATTTCATTTTCTCTGAAACTGATGGTACTCCTCATAATACTGTAACTCTTATAGCAAGAATTAAAGATGGAAAATATCAGGTTGACATTGCTCTTAGAAACAACATTACAACTAAAGAACATCCATTAGGTGTATTCCACCCTCACGAAAACCTGCACCATATAAAGAAGGAAAACATCGGTTTAATTGAACTTATGGGACTTGCTGTTTTGCCGGCAAGACTTAACAAAGAAATGGACATTCTATCTGATTATATTTTAAATAACAAAGATATCCGTTCAAATGAAGAAATCAGAAAACATGCTGACTGGGCATACAATTTTATTCCTAAGTATGAATCAATTACTAAGGATAACATTAATGAAATTCTTCAACAGGAAATCGGAAAAACTTTCGTTAAAGTATTAGAAGATGCCGGAGTATACAAATGTACCCCTGATGGAATGAAGGGCTTTATGAAATTCATTCAGCAACTATAAAACAATAAGCTGTTAATATCTTATCTGATATTTTTTTATCAAAATATCCACAGTTAACAGATAATAATTAAAAATAACAGGAGATTTCATTTATGATTATTGAAGATTTTGGCACATTAAGTAACGGTAAGGAATGTAAATTATATACTTTACAAACCCCTGCTCTCGATTTATCAGTTACAGATTATGGCACTACTCTTGTAAACCTGATTGTTAAGGATGGTGACAAAAAAACTGACATCGTTCTTGGTTTTTCAAATGCAAAAGATTATGAAACTAAAAACGATCCATGTTTCGGTTGCAATGTAGGCAGAAACGCCAACAGAATAAAAAACGGTAAATTTACTTTAAACAATGTTGCATACAGTCTTGACCAAAACGATGGTAAAAACAATTTACATAGTGGTAACAATCCTTATTTTAAACGAATATGGAATGTTGAAACTTATGATGATAACCACATTACATTTTCACTGAACAGTCCTAATATGGATCAGGGATTCCCCGGTGAGATAAAAGTATTTGTAACTTACAAAATTATAAACAATAATTCATTTGAAATAATTTTTGAAGGTATACCAAAGGAAGATACAATAATTAATATTACTAATCACTCCTACTTTAATCTTAACGGTGAAGGTTCAGGTTCGGTATTAGACCATAGCGTACAGATTTTTGCAGACTACTATACTCCTGCCAACAGGGAATCGATTCCTTTAGGAACTGTTGAATCGGTAAAAAACACGCCTATGGACTTTACCAGCCCTAAAAAAATTAGGTTAGAAATAGAGAATGATTTTCAGCAATTAATTTACGGTAAAGGTTATGACCATAACTTTGTAACCGTAGAACCTAATAAGGCAGTTAAATACGAAGATTTACCTTATAATGGAAAACTTCACAAAATTGTTGAAGCTACCGGTGATAAGTCAGGAATTAAACTTTCCGTAGAAACAGATTATCCGGGTGTCCAAATGTATACAGCCAATTATGTAGAGAATATTTCAGGAAAAAACGGGCATGTATACAACCAGCGGGCCGCTGTTTGTTTTGAACCACAATTTTTCCCTGATGCAATTAATAATCCAAATTTCATCAGTTCAGTATGCCCCAAACATAAAACATTCAAAAAACATATTTTGTACACACTAAATACATAATTTCGGACTACTATATGATTATAGAACAGTTAAATAATTAAAACTCCCCTTTAAAATATATTATTTAACTAAATGGGATTGTGGATTTCCCTCTCACACAATCCCTAATCATATAGATATTTAACTTTTAATATAGACGGCGCATGTGTTGTATTTTATTTCTCCTTTTTGTTAGCACATGCGTTAATTTTTGTCTTACATTTTCTTTTTTATTGAAATTCTAAAAAATCTAAGAAGAAATTTTTTCAAATCAAAAGGATATAATGGATATATATAACTTGTCCTTGCAATGGTTCTGTTAGAAACTATTGTTAAAACCGTAATCACCAATCCTATAATTAAACCTGTTAAATTAAATAGCTGTGTCAAAACAAGCATTATTAATCTCAAAAATTTAATAGAGTATGCAAGCTCATAATTTTCATGAGTGAAATTAGCAATGGCTACTACCGCCATGTAAAGCATTGTCTGTTCATTAAACCACCCTGTATTAACTGCAAACTCCCCAATAATTATTGCTGCAATTAATGACAGCGGGGTATTCAATGTACTTGGCGTATTTATGGCAGCCAGCTTTAAACCGTCTACCGCCAGCTCTAAAATTAGCAATTGCAGGAAAATAGGGACATATTGTGGCTCAGTTATTTTTGTAAAAAACAGCCAGTCTGGCACAAACTCAGGATTGTTTGCGTAAAGCAAAAATAACGGCGTTAATATTAGGGATACCAACGTCACAATTGTTCTTGCCAGTCTTAAATAAGTTCCTGTAATTGGTGGAAAATAATAATCATCTGCTTCTTCTATTACGTCAAATATAGTTGTGGGAAGTAACATTGCAGCAGGTGAA
This sequence comes from Eubacterium sp., assembly GCF_057858645.1. NCBI lineage: Bacteria > Bacillati > Bacillota > Clostridia > Eubacteriales > Eubacteriaceae > Eubacterium > Eubacterium sp. The sequence goes on along the minus strand of NZ_DBLZZO010000035.1, from coordinate 6,541 downwards.
TTATCAACCAATATACAAATTTGTCCCTCTAATATTTCCGCAGCAACTGTGTCCGGTCTTTCCGTATATCTAAACTTGGGAAAAGGATTAAACCAATGTCCTTTATGCAAACATTCTGACAAACTTTCCTGATTCATGGGAAGGGCATCTGTTTTAATTTCACGAAGTTGTTTCTTTATATAATTTAAAAGTTTTTTGTCAGCTTTATCTGACATATAACACACTGCTATATCGGTTCTTGAACTTCTACCAACCTGTACAACCTCGCACATATATTTAGGATCACGTATTCGCCTTCTGATTAAAGCAGTATTCCTTATTATATTTTCCACGAAACCATCTCTAGAGCCTCGCAAAACCTTGTATTTTTCAGGTTCTTCTATACTTCTGTCAGGATATTTTCTAATATCAATAAGCATTGCCTTGGGGAAACCTTCAACTAAGAGACATACAACACCTGACAAAATAAAAGTAACAACATTATATTGATCCTTATATAAATCTATTTGTACATAAGGAATTTTATCTCTGACAAATCTTTCAGGCGTATCCGGTATTTCATCGGCTTTAAGCTTACAAAAAAATTCCTCTATTTTCTGAATCATGTCACTGTCACAAAAGCCGTTAATATAATACATTACAGCTTTTCTATTACCTACTGTAAGTTCTCTTTTTAGTAAATCAAAACTTTGTTCCACATAAAGCAGTTTATCTATTTTTTCCACATTCATTTGTAAATTATCTGATATAAAATTTACATCGTTATATTCAATGCTATTATTACCATTTGTATTTCCTTTTGGATAAATATTCACTCCATTATTACCATCATTCTTAGAACTATCACTATCTATTGTATCCAAGAAAGGATTTTTTCTTTTATTATTTTTTTCCATAAAAATACCTCACACTAAGTTATAGTATAAGGTGATTTTTATTAATTATTCATTTAAATATTTTCAATAACTTTCTTAGGACATTTTTCTGCACAAATACCGCAGTTTTTACATTTGTCCTGATTAATAACTGCTAAGTTAAATTCAAAATCAATAGCTTCGTTTGGACAGTTCTTTGCACAAAGTCCGCATCCAATACAGCCTGCTGTACAAGCCTGCATTACATCTCTACCTTTATCTTTTGAACTACATTTAACAACATATTTTGAATCATATGGAATAATTGAGATTAAATGTTTTGGACACGCCTGAACGCATTTACCACATGCTTTACACTTATCTCTGTCAACCACAGCCTTACCGTTTACAACATGTATTGCATCAAACTCACACACTTTCACACATGAACCTAAACCTAAACATCCATAACCACATGCCTTTGCACCGCCACCAGGTATGTTTGCAGCATCTTCACATGACATATTTCCATAATAATTATATTTATCTTTTGCCTTATCACAGTCACCGGAACAGGCAACGTAAGCAACTTTTTTTACTACGTTTGCTTCCACACCAATGATTTTGGCGATTTTCTTTGCAACTTCTGCTCCACCAACAGGACAGGCTCCCGGATCACATTCGCCTTTTGCAATTGCAGCAGCTAAACCGTCACAGCCCGGAAATCCACAACCACCACAGTTATTTCCAGGAAGCTCTTCTCTTATTGCAGCTTCTGTTTCATTAACTTCAACTGCAAAGAATTTTCCTGCAATTCCTAAAACTATACCAATTATAAGTCCTACACCACCAACAATAAGAACAGCCAAAAGTATTCCTTTTATAGTGGCACTTAATGCTAAAATTCCCATGTTCTACCTCCTTAAATAATGCCGGTAAAACCGGTAAATGCTATTGCCATTAATCCAGCTGCCAATAAAACCATAGGTGTTCCCTGAAATGCTTTTGGTATATTATTATTTTCTGATTTTTCTCTAATGCCGGCTAAAATAACAATGGCAATTAGAAAACCAACAGAAATACCAAAAGAATTTGCCATACTTTCAGCAAAATTATATCCGCTGTCAATATTAGAAATTGCAACACCAAGTACAGCACAGTTTGTTGTTATAAGTGGCAAGTATACACCTAATGCCTGATATAAAGGTTTAATAAATTTCTTTAATATCATTTCAACTAACTGAACTAAAGCTGCAATAACCAAAATAAATACTATAGTCTGTAAGTATTCTAATTTAAAAGGCACTAAAAGTGCATAATATAATCCGTAAGTAACTGCTGACGCAATCATAATAACGAAAATAACGGCAGCTCCCATGCCTGCAGCAGTATCTGTTTTCTTTGATACTCCAATAAAAGGACACAAGCCTAAAAACTGGCTTAATACAACATTATTTACTAATGCTGCAGCAACAGCTATTAACATACAATTAACCATTTATTTGTCCTCCTTTTCTTCTTTATCACAGGAATCAAAATTAATACAGCCCTGACAACTTGCACAGCCTTCTTCACAATGCAATTTTCTTGGCTTTTTACCATGACTAATTCTAATCTGATTCTGAATGGCAATTAAAAATGCCAATACAAAGAAGGCACCTGGAGCCATAACGAAAATTCCAATTCCATCCCAGTTAGGAATGTTAATTCCAAGAATTGTTCCTGCACCTAAGATTTCTCTGAAGCCACCTAAAATTGAAAGGGCAATTGTAAATCCAAGTCCCATACCCACACCATCAAAAATCGATGGTATAACAGGATTCTTTGATGCATAACTTTCTGCTCTACCTAAAATAATACAGTTTACAACAATAAGAGGTATATAAATACCCAACGCACTATTTAAGGATGGTAAATAAGCCTCTAATAAGAACTGTAAAATTGTAACGAAACTTGCAACGATAACAATGTACGCAGGCACTCTCACACTGTTTGGAATAATATTTCTTAAAAGTGAAATTACACAGTTAGATAATATTAAAACAGCCATTGTACTAAGTCCCATACCTGCACCGTTAATTAATGAAGAAGTAACCGCAAGCGTCGGACACATTCCAAGTACCAACACAAATGTTGGATTTTCTTTGATAATACCGTTATATAATCTCTCATCTATCTTTCCCATTACTTGCCACCTCCTGTAATATATTTCACACAGTAGATAGCAGCATTAACACCATGAGTTACTGCATTACTTGTAATTGTAGCACTACTTATAGCATTAATTTCATTATCTGCTGAAGCTCCACTTTTTGAGTAAACAAAATAATCTGCTTTTTTATTTTTAAACTGATTCTTAAAACTATCTTCATTTGCCTTCATACCAAGTCCAGGTGTTTCAGATAAAGATAAAAATGAAATACCAAGAACCGTACCGTCATTTTTTATACCAACTGTCATCTGAAGACTTCCATCGTAGGCCTCATTATCAGTTACAGTTACAATATAGCCTAATGCTTCTCCACTATTATCTTTCGCCTCTACCACTTCATTAATATCACAGTTAAACTCTTTGATAGTAGTGATGTTATTGTCTGTTTCGTTTTTCTTAACCTGTTCTTTAATGTATTTAGCACAGGCGCTGTCAACTTTCACATTTTCAAAGCTTTCCATACCAGGCATTACTGACTCGTAAGCAGTCATTTTAGTTTTTTCTTCCTGGTCATTTCTAGCCTTTGATGTAACATTATAAACAAAGCCAAGTCCTAAGCCTGCCACTAAAGTAATGGCAAATAATATTAATGTGTTCTTAACAATATTCTTCATATTATCTGCCTCCCTTCTGCTTAACAATACCGAAAGCTCTTGGAATTGTGCATTTCTCAATTAAAGGCACTAAAAGGTTACAGAAGATAATTGCATAACTTACACCTTCTGCTGTGTTTCCAAAAGTTCTGAATATAGCTGTTAAAATACCTAAGCAGGCTCCAAAAATATAACGACCTGTTTTTGTAATTGGTGAAGTTGTGTAATCTGTTGCCATAAAGAAAGCTCCGAAAATTAAACCACCACCACAAAGATGCATTGCAAGGAAATCAATATCTGTCTTACCATTAAATAACATAATACAAATTGCAAATACAACTATATATGTAAGTGGAATTCTTAAATCTATTACCTTCTTAACTACTAAGTATAAAGCGCCAATTAAAAGTGCAATTATACTTGTTTCACCTATTGTACCTGCATGGTTACCAATAAACATATCAAGTAAAGATGAAGAACTTTCGCCTACATTCTTTAATGCTGTCAGCGGTGTTGCACTTGATGTAGCATCTATTCCACTAACATCTGTAGGGTAGAAAGCTGTCATGTTACCTGCAAAACTTAACATTAAAAAGCATCTTGCTCCAAGTGCAGGGTTCATAAAGTTCTGTCCAAGTCCGCCAAATAACTGCTTTACAATTATAATTGCAAACACACCACCTAATGCAGCTTTCCAATATGGAAATGTGCAAGGTAAATTAAGTGCTAAAATCATACCTGTTACAACTGCGCTTAAATCGAAAATTGAAACAGGATTATTTGTAATTTTGTTATATATGTATTCAGAAGCAACACATGTAATAACTGTTAAAATTATTAATAATGCTGAGTGAATACCGTATTTTATGCCAAAAAGGTTGGCTGAGTTATATATTCCAAAAATTGTAGCCGGTAGTAACGCAATTATTACATCTCCCATAATTGACATAGTTGTAACTTTTGCTTTTACATGAGGGCTTGATGATACATTATACATTTCTTTCACTCTTACCCTTTCCTACGTGCAGCCTGAACTTTTCTTTTCATAGTTCTAACTGATTGTGTAATATTTCTGTTAGCAGGACAAATAAAATTACATGTACCACATTCAATACATTCCATACCATGCATTTTAATAAATCCTTCCATGTCATCAGCTACAGCAGCCTGTGCTAATTTGGCACAAACTAACCCTTCAGGACAAACCTGAACGCACTTGCCACAATTTAAACAATTAGTCATTGTGCCATGTGCAACCTGATCATGTTTAAACACAAGTAAGGCTGATGAACCTTTTATAACAGGCACATCCAAATTGAACATAGCCTGCCCCATCATAGGACCACCGGATAGAATTTTTTCTGTATTTTCATCAATTCCACCAGCTTCGTCAACTATTAACTGATGCATTGTTCCAAAAGGAACTTCCAAATTACAGGGATTTTTGACTCCGTCACCTGAGACAGTAACAATTCTCTCTGTTAAAGGTTTGTGTAATTTAACAGCTCTGTAAACATTGTATACAGTATCAACATTGTCAACTATGCAGCCTGCATCAGCAGGTAGCATTGATGAATTAATTTTTCTTTTTGTTACTGCATGAATAATATGTCTTTCAGAACCCTGTGGATATTTTGTTTTAAGTGTTGCCACCTGAATTCTGTCTTCATTGGCTGTAAGCTTTGTTAAATTCTCTATTACATCCATCTTATTATTTTCAATTGCAATAACACCTTTTGCATTGTCAAATAATTGAAGAATAATCTTTAATCCTTCTATAACTTCCTTAGGATTCTCAACTAATCTTCTGTAATCAGATGTAATATATGGCTCACATTCCGCTCCATTAACAATAATATAATCAATGGCATTTTCATCTTTCGGTGCAAGCTTAACATGTGTTGGAAAACATGCTCCACCTAAACCAACAACACCACACTCTTTTACAGATTCTCTTATATATTCCTTAGTGAAAGGCTCACTTGGAACTTCATACTCCATTTCTTCATATTGTTCATCATTTTCAATGATAATAGATAAAACTTTTGAACCATTTGGTACAAGTCTTGGTTCTATCTTCTTAACAGTTCCTGAAACTGATGAATGAATATTGGCTGAAACAAATCCATTTGCCTTGGCAATTAGCTGTCCCTTAAGCACTCTGTCACCGATTTCAATAACAGGTACTGCCGGTGCTCCTATATGCTGAGATACAGGAATTACAACTTCTTTTCCCGGATTTACTTTTCTAACAGCCACATCTTTTGAAAGTTCTTTTCCATCGTATGGATGAACTCCTCCTTTAAATGTTAGAATAGACATTTTTTTACCTCTCTCTATTTTTTATAGCCTTCTCTTATAATAATACTTTTGATGATTTTCTTCAATAAATACATTAAATTTATCATATTTTTATGTTAAAATCGCTCTTATCCTGAAATATTTTCTTTAGACATTTTCTATAGACTACTTTTAATTTTTGTCTGCACTTTTTCTTTTTTTAATCCTATGATAAAATACACTTATGATAGTTATAAGAAATAAAGCAGATGTAAAAATTGAATACCCTATAGAAACACTTTCGTCTAAGGACAAAGTTATTTTTTTTGACATTGAAACAACAGGTTTTTCCAGAAAATACTGTAACATATATTTAATCGGCTGTATGTATTATGCAGGTGAGCAGTTAATGTATACACAGTGGTTAGCAGAAAATTTCAATGATGAAGCTAACGTTTTAATGGCATTTAACAAGTTCATAAAAGATTTCGACACGATAATTCATTTTAACGGTAATTCTTTTGATATTCCTTTTGTAAAAGAACGTGGCGAAAAATATATGCTGGATTTTAATTTTGAGAAATATAAGCAGATAGATATTT
>NZ_DBLZZO010000034.1:0-26509 GCF_057858645.1 Eubacterium sp. | reverse complement strand
CAGTCCAATACAGACTCAGCCTCTTGGTTGCATAAAAAATGCGTAACAGATATTAAAACCTGTTACGCAATAAAAGTCTAACTTTTTGGGGTCACATCATTATTATTTTTTAGACACAGCTTCTTTTTTGGCTTCGTTAGTGGAGATAGTGAAAAAAAGTGATTATGCTCAAATAGGAGAGGTATGTTCATGGTAAGGAGAAAAAAATCCGTTTGCATTGCCATAGTAATGATATTGTCTATATTGTTTAGTACAAACAATCAGGCGTATGCAAATAATACAGAAAATGAAATTACAAACATTGCATAGGTTTATAGTTCAACTGACACAGAGGGAAAGCGGATATATGAAAATGTTGTCATAAAATATTAAGTAATCCATATAATGTATAGATTAAAAAAGTATGGAAAAAGTATATGCTTATAAAAATGCAGGTAAATTCAGGAGATATAGGTGAATTACAAATAAATGTAGTTGACAGTAATAATGTGCCAATAAAAGATGCAAGGGTAATAATTAGCAGAAAAACAAATGAGAATGAACCGCTAGATAATGAGACAACACAATTAGAGCAATTATCAACGGATTCTTCAGGTCAGACAGAAGTAGTAGACTTAGATGCCCCACCTTTAGAGTACAGTTTGGATGAAAATAATGATAATATGCCTTATGCTAATTACAATGTGGAGGTAGATGCACCGGGATATGAGTCGGAAAATATTGATAACGTTGAAATATTGCCAAGGTCTTTGGCAATACAAAATGTAAAACTTGAAAAGGTTCAAGGCGAAGAAACTGAAAATATAAATATTCCACCCCACACTCTTTATTATGAGTATCCAGCAAAAATCCCTGAAGATGACATAAAGGATGTAAATGAGCCGGGAGAAATCGTATTAAGCAGAGTGGTTGTGCCTGAATATATTGTTGTACATGATGGTACACCAAGTAGTAATGCAAGAGACTATTATGTAACTTATAAGGATTACATTAAGAATGTGGCGTCGTCAGAAATATATGCTACATGGCCAAGAGCAACCTTAGAGGCTAATATTTTGGCAATTATGTCATTTACATTAAATAGAGTGTATACGGAATGGTACCGAAATAAAGGCTACGATTTTACTATTACATCCTCAACTGCCTATGACCAAAAATGGATTAATGGCAGAAATATTTTCGAATCAATTAGTGTTGTAGTTGACAGCATATTTGATCAATATTTATCATTCCCTGATGTAAGACAGCCGATACTTACACAGTATTGTGATGGCAGAAGAGTAACCTGTCCTAACTGGTTAAGTCAATGGGGGTCCTGTAATTTAGGAGAACAAGGATATTCAACATTAGAAATTATACGAAATTATTACGGTAGTGAAATGTATATTAATACAGCGGAACAAATAGCAGGTATACCTGCTTCATGGCCTGGATATGATTTAACAATAGGTAGTAGCGGACAGAAAGTTCAGCAGATACAGGAGCAGTTAAATACAATCGGAAAAGTGTATACAGCCATTGGAAATGTAAATGTAGATGGTATTTACGGTGAAGACACCCAAAGAGCCGTAAGAAACTTCCAAAAAATATTTGACTTGCCACAAACAGGCATAATTGATTTTGCAACCTGGTATAAAATATCACAAATATATGTGGGCATAACAAGGATTGCAGAAGGAATTCCACGTTAAAATGTAAATTTATAAAATTTTTTGAAAAAATATGCATTCTAAGGAGTGCATATTTTCTCATTTCTGCTATAATAAAATATTAAGAGAAAAATCAGAGATTGACTAATAGAATTAAAAAATGTTAGTAAACATATTGAAAGAAATGTCGATATTTGATATAATCTTGTAAGTTTAGGCAAAAATACTAAAACAAACGAAAGGAAAAACATTTATGAACGCATTTCTTATCTTAGAAGACGGTACAGTTTTCGAAGGAAAATCAATTGGTAGCAAAAAAGAAATTATTAGTGAAATCGTGTTTAACACGTCTATGTGGGGTTATTTAGAAGTATTGACTGATCCATCATACGCAGGACAGGCAGTATGTATGACTTACCCACTTCAGGGAAACTATGGTATATGTCATGAGGACATGGAATCATTACATCCTTGGCCGGATGCTTACATAGTACATGAATTAAGCAGAATGCCAAGCAACTTCAGAAGTGATGATACAATTCAGAATTTCTTAGTTGAAAATGACATACCGGGAATTTCAGGTATTGATACAAGAGCACTTACAAAGATTCTTAGAGAAAAGGGTACCATGAATGGTATGATTACAACAAACGAAAATTATAATTTAGACGAAGTGTTACCTAAGATTAAGGAATACAAAGTAACAGGAGTTGTAAAGAAAGTTTCATGTAAGGAAAAGAAAGTACTTAAAGGTGATAAGTACAATGTGGCTTTACTTGATATTGGAGCCAAAAATAACATTGCAGAATCATTAAATAAGAGAGGCTGTAATGTAACAGTTTTACCATGTGATACATCAGCAGAAGAAATTATTGCAATGAATCCTGACGGTGTTATGTTATCCAACGGACCGGGAGATCCAAAAGAATGCGTTTATCAAATTGAACAGATAAAGAAATTATATAATTCAGACATTCCAATTTTTGCAATTTGTTTAGGTCATCAGCTTATGGCACTTGCAACAGGAGCTGATACAAAGAAAATGAAATATGGCCATAGGGGTGGAAATCATCCTGTAAAGGATTTAGATTCAGGTCATGTTTATATTTCATCACAGAACCATGGATATGTGGTTGACGGAGATACAGTTAATCCTGAAATTGCAAAAGTTGCATTTGTAAATGTGAATGACAAGACAGTTGAAGGTTTAAGATACAAAAACAAAAACATATTTACAGTTCAGTTCCATCCGGAAGCTTGCCCGGGACCACAGGATTCAGACAGACTATTTGATGAATTTATTGAAATGATGGAGGTTAAGAAGAATGCCTAGAGATTTAAGCATAAAGAAAGTTTTAGTAATAGGTTCAGGTCCTATTGTAATAGGACAGGCAGCAGAGTTTGACTACGCCGGAACACAGGCATGTCGTTCTCTTAAAGAAGAAGGTATTGAGGTAGTATTATTAAACTCAAACCCTGCTACAATTATGACAGATAAGGACATTGCAGATGAAGTTTATATTGAACCATTAACAGTACCTGTTTTAAAGAAGATTATTCAGAAAGAAAAACCGGACAGCATTCTTCCAACTCTTGGTGGTCAGGCAGGACTTAACCTTGCAATGGAAATTGCTGAAACAGGATTTTTAGAAGAAAATAACTGTAGATTAATTGGTACAACTTCAGAAACAATTAAGAAGGCAGAAGACCGTTTGGAATTTAAGGAAACTATGGAGAAGATTAATGAGCCATGTGCCCCATCTCTTGTAGTTGAAACAGTTGAAGACGGTATTGAATTTGCTAATAAGATTGGTTACCCAGTTGTACTTCGTCCTGCATATACACTTGGTGGTAGTGGCGGTGGTATCGCTAACAACCAGCATGAATTAGTGGAAATCCTTGAGAATGGTTTAAGACTTAGCCGTGTAGGACAGGTTTTAGTAGAAAGATGTATTGCAGGTTGGAAAGAAGTTGAATACGAAGTAATGAGAGACTCAGCCGGCAATTGTATTACAGTATGTAATATGGAAAATATTGATCCTGTTGGCGTTCATACAGGTGACAGTATAGTAGTTGCTCCATCACAGACATTAGGTGATAAGGAACATCAGATGCTTCGTACATCAGCACTTAACATTATTAACGAATTAAACATTACAGGTGGATGTAACGTACAGTATGCACTTCATCCTGAAAGTTTTGAATATTGTGTAATTGAGGTAAACCCTCGTGTTAGCCGTTCATCAGCATTAGCTTCAAAGGCTACAGGTTATCCAATTGCAAAGGTTGCAGCAAAGATTGCGTTAGGTTATACATTAGACGAAATCAAGAATGCAATTACAAAGAAAACATATGCAAGTTTTGAACCTGCACTTGATTACTGTGTAGTTAAGATTCCAAGACTTCCATTTGATAAATTTATTACAGCGAGTAGAAAATTAACAACTCAGATGAAAGCTACCGGTGAAGTTATGAGTATTTGCAATAACTTTGAAGGTGCATTAATGAAAGCTATCAGATCACTTGAACAGCATGTTGAATGTTTAATGGATTATGATTTTACAGAATTAAACGATGACGAATTAGAAGATATGCTTCACAAAGTAGATGATAGAAGAATCTGGGTTATTGCAGAAGCTTTAAGACGTGGTGTAAGTTACGACCATATACATGACATTACAAAGATTGACAAGTGGTTTATTGACAAACTTGCAATTATCGTAGAAATGGAAAATGCGTTAAAGACTCAGCCACTTACAGCAGAATTATTAAAAGAAGCTAAGAGAATTGAATTCCCGGATACAGTTATCAGCAGACTTACAGGAAAGAGCGCAGATGAAATTAAACAGATGCGTTATGATAACAATATTGTTGCAGCATATAAGATGGTTGATACATGTGCGGCAGAATTTGAAGCTGAAACACCATACTATTATTCAGTATACGGTGGAGAAGATGAAGCAATTGAAACAAAACCACAGAAGAAGGTTCTTGTTTTGGGTTCGGGTCCAATCCGTATTGGACAGGGTATTGAATTTGACTTCTGTTCAGTTCATTGTACATGGTCATTTAAAGAAGAGGGTTATGAAACAATTATTGTAAATAACAATCCTGAAACAGTATCAACAGATTTTGATATTGCTGATAAACTTTACTTTGAACCATTAACACCTGAAGATGTTGAAAATATTGTAAACATTGAAAAGCCTGATGGGGCAGTTGTACAGTTCGGTGGTCAGACAGCTATCAAATTAACTGAAGCCCTTATGAAGATGGGAGTTCCAATTTTAGGTACAGATGCAAAAGATGTAGACGCTGCAGAAGATAGAGAATTATTTGATGAAATTCTTGAACAGTGTGGAATCCCAAGACCTACAGGTGGTACTGTATTTACAGCAGAAGAAGCAAAAGAAGTTGCAAACAAATTAGGTTATCCTGTATTAGTAAGACCTTCTTATGTACTTGGTGGTCAGGGTATGCAGATTGCAACATGTGATGAAGAAGTTGAAGAATTCATGGAAATCATCAACAGAATTGCACAGGATCATCCTATTTTAGTAGATAAATATTTACAGGGAACAGAAGTAGAAGTTGATGCTATCTGTGACGGAGAAGATATTTTAATTCCTGGTGTAATGGAACATATTGAAAGAGCCGGAGTTCACTCAGGTGACAGTATTTCAGTATATCCTGCATACACATTATCACAGGATATTATTGATACAATTGAAGATTATACAAAGAAACTTGCAATGTCACTTCATGTAAAAGGTATGATTAACATTCAGTTTATTGTATGTGACGGAAAGGTTTATGTAATAGAAGTTAATCCACGTTCATCAAGAACAGTTCCATATATTAGTAAGGTTACAGGTATACCAATTGTAAAACTTGCTACAAAATGTATTATTGGACACAAGATTAAAGAACTTGGATATACACCTGGCTTACAGCCAAAGGCTGATTACTATGCAATTAAGATGCCTGTATTCTCATTTGAAAAGATTAGAGGAGCAGAAACAAGCTTAGGACCTGAAATGAAATCAACAGGTGAATGTTTAGGAATTGCCAAGACATTTAACGAAGCTTTATACAAAGCATTCTTAGGTGCAGGTGTAGTTCTTCCAAAACATAAGAAGATTATTATGTCAGTAAAAGATGCTGACAAGCAGGAAATTATTCCATTGGCTAAGCGTTTTGAAAAATTGGGATACGAGATTTACGCTACAAGAAGCACAGCAGATGTTTTAAGAGAAAATGGAGTAGATGCAATTAAGGTTAATAAGATTCACCAGGAAGCTCCTACAGTAATGGACTTATTACTTGAGCATAAGATTGACATTGTTGTTGATACACCAACTCAGGGACGTGATAAGAGTAGAGATGGATTCTTAATCAGACGTACATCAATCGAAACAGGTGTAAACTGCTTTACAAGTTTGGATACAGTAGATGCTTTACTTACAAGCTTAGAAAGCGATGCAAAAGAAAATCTTACATTAGTAGATATTGCTACTTTATAAGAGGCTTAAGATTGGAGAGAAGCACATCCGGAAAGGTGTGCTATATGGACAAAATAATAAATACGGTAGTTGGAGGACGATATTATGTATTGGAGAACATAGGAACCGGAGGTAGTTCCTGTGTGTATAAGGTTAAAGATGTTTATACTTCAAAAATGTTTGCCTTGAAACAGTACATAACATCAGATCCTGCCAACAGAGAAAAATTATTGGAAGGAATGGAAAAAGAACTTAATGCGCTTAAGCATTGTAGTCATCCGGTCCTTCCAAAAATTTTTAATTTAATAAAAGAAGATGGAAGATTCTATCTGATTATGGAGTATGTAGAAGGTATAAACTTAGATGACTATGTGAAAATCAATGGTTGCATGAACAGAAAACAACTTGCCAATGTGGCAGAACAGTTGTGTAGTGGGCTATATTATTTGCATTCCTTAGAGAAACCTATCATTTACAGAGATTTGAAACCGTCTAATATTATTATGAAAAAAGATGGCAGAATCAAGTTAATAGATTTTGGAATTTCTAAACGATATAGTGTTGATGCTGTTGATTATGTAGCTTTAGGCAGTGTGGGATTTGCCGCACCTGAACAATATGGAGACTGTAAAGGTATTAGTTTGTATAATACAGACATTCGAACAGATATATACGGTATAGGAACAACGTTATATTTTTTGCGCACAAAGAAAAAATATAATAACAAAATAAAATCTTTTAGAGTTAATGGTAAGTTAAGAAAGATAATAAAGAAATGCACAGAAATTAACCCAAAAGACAGATATCAAAACTGTATTGACCTTCTATGCGACATTAAAAAACTTGCATAATATACAAAAATATTTTATTCTTAATAATATGTAAGAGAGTCGTTATAATTGATAATCACAAAATTAATTTCATGGCAGTTATGTTATGGAAATTTTAATGATGGAATTGAAAGGAAAGCGAGGAAATATGAGTTACGATGATATTAAAAAGTTATTAGAGGAAAATAATCAGGAGCAGTTATTAAAGTATTATGATGAACTAAACGATACTCAAAAAGCAAATTTATTAGATCAGATTAGTAAGCTTGATTTTAGTTTAATTGATTTAATTAAAAATAAAGAACACAGTGGAGATAAAGGTGTTATCACACCATTAGATGATGCTGTTTCCATTAAGAACATAGAGGAAAACAGAGAAAAGTTTACTGCTGTAGGTGCAGATGCAATTAAAAAAGGAAAAGTTGCAGCACTTCTTTTAGCAGGTGGTATGGGAACAAGACTTGGTTCAGATAAGCCAAAGGGCATGTACAACATTGGTGAAACAAAAGATGTTTATATTTTTGAAATGCTTATTAGAAATTTAATGGATGTTGTAAATGAAACAGGTGCTTGGGTTCCTTTATATATTATGACAAGTGAAAAGAACAATGATGATACAATTAATTTCTTTAAAGAGATGAATTATTTTGGGTATAATCCTGATTTTGTTGATTTCTTTATTCAGGAAATGGCCCCAGCAACGTCTTTTGATGGGAAGATTTATCTTGAAGGAAAAGACAGAGTATCAACTTCACCGAATGGCAATGGTGGTTGGTTTATTTCTTTTGTTAAATCAGGTTTATGCAAAAAGGCAAAAGAAATAGGTGTAGAATATATTAATATTTTTGCTGTTGATAATGTTTGTCAGAGAATGGCTGATCCTTGTTTTGTAGGTGCTATGATTGACGGCGGCTACCGCTCAGCAGCTAAGGTTGTATCAAAGGTAAACCCTGAGGAAAAAGTAGGCGTGCTTTGTTTAGAAGATGGAAAACCATCAATAGTTGAATATTATGAACTTACAGAAGATATGCGCTATGAAACATTGGATAATGGTGAGTTGGCATATAAGTATGGTGTAATATTAAACTATTTATTTAATATAGAAGATTTAGAAAAGAATCTTGAAAACAATTTATCAGTTCATATTGTAAAGAAGAAAATTCCATATATAAATGAGAACGGTGAATTAGTTAAACCTGAAACAGAAAATGGTTACAAGTTTGAAACTCTTGTTTTAGATATGATTCACATGATGGATAACTGTCTTGCCTATGAAGTGGTAAGAGAAAAAGAATTTGCCCCTATTAAAAACAAAACAGGTGTGGATTCAGTAGACACTGCAAAAGAGTTATTAAAATTAAATGGTGTTGAATTATAAAATATAATTAAATACATAAAGAATGGAGAGCATAATGAAAAAGTTACTGGAACTAATAACAGAGGAATTTGAAAAAGCATTTGAAAAATGTGATTATGATAAAAAATTAGGAAAAGTTAGTGTTTCTAACAGACCTGATCTTTGCGAATATCAGTGCAATGGTGCCATGGCCGGTGCAAAATTATACCATAAAGCGCCTATTATGATTGCAAATGATGTTGTTGAAGCAATTGGAAATAATGGCATGTTCAAATCAGTGGAAGCTGTAAATCCCGGATTTATTAATATTAATTTGAATAGCGACTTTTTAGCAAAATATTTAAATGAAATGAATTTGGCAGATAAGCTTGGAATAGAAAATGACAATATTGAAACAGTTGTAGTTGATTACGGCGGAGCAAATGTTGCAAAACCACTTCATATTGGTCATTTACGTTCAGCAGTTATTGGTGAAAGTGTAAAAAGAATTTCAAAGTACATGGGAAATAAAGTTATTGGAGATGTTCACTTAGGGGACTGGGGACTTCAGATGGGACTTATTATTACTGAGTTACAGGAACGTAAGCCGGACTTACCATATTTTGATGAAAGCTTTACAGGAGAATATCCAAGTGAAGCACCATTTACAATTTCTGAATTAGAAGAAATTTATCCATGTGCAAGTAAGAAATCAAAAGAAGATGCTGCTTTTAAGGAAAAAGCCCATGAAGCAACATTAAAACTTCAAAGTGGATATGCTCCATACACAGCACTTTGGAAACATATTATGAATGTTTCAAAAATTGATTTAAAGAAGAACTATGATAACTTAAATGTTGAATTTGATTTATGGAAAGGTGAAAGCGATGCTCAGCCTTATATACCTGGATTAATTCAGGATTTAATTGATAAGGGATTGGCATATGAAAGTCAGGGAGCTTTAGTTGTTGACATTGCAGAAGAAGGAGACAGCAAAGAACTTCCTCCATGTATAGTTAGAAAGTCAGATGGAGCAGCTTTATATGCAACATCAGATATCGCAACTTTAGTTCAAAGAGAACAGGACTTCCAGCCAAATAAGTATGTTTATTTAGCAGACAAGAGACAGGATTTACACTATACACAGTTCTTTAGAGTTGCTAAGAAGGCAGGCATTGTTAAACCTGAAACAGAATTGAAATTTATTGGTTTTGGTACAATGAATGGCTCAGACGGTAAGCCTTTTAAGACTCGTGAAGGTGGCGTAATGCGTCTTGAAAATCTTATTTCACAGATTAACGAAGCTGTTTATAATAAGATTATGGAAAACCGTTCAGTAAGCGAAGAAGAAGCCAGAGAAACTGCAAAGATTGTAGGTTTGGCAGCTTTAAAATATGGTGATTTGTCAAATCAGGCATCAAAAGACTATGTTTTTGATATTGATAGATTTGCTTCTTTTGAAGGAAACACAGGTCCATATATTTTATATACAATTGTTCGTATTAAATCAATTATCGAAAAATACAAAGAAGAAGGAAAGACAGTAGATAATCTTTCTATTATTGATACAGATAATGATGAACAGTTACAGTTAATGCTTGAAATTGCCAAGGCGAATGAAGTAATTGAAAATGCAGCTAAGGAATTAGCCCCACACAAGATTTGTTCATATATTTATGATTTATCAAATGCATTTAACAGATTTTATCATGGAACAAAGATTCTTTCTGAAGCAGATGAAAAGAAGAAAGAAGGCTATATTGCATTAATTAACATGGCAAAGAAAGTATTAGAGACAGGTATTGATTTACTTGGTTTCTCAGCACCAGAGAAAATGTAATGTTTATACATTACTTTTTCATAAATTTTATATTTTTAATATTTTTTATGGTTATATTTATAACCTTATTATCCAACAGGATTTATTTCTAAGAAACGGTGTTTCTTAAAAAAGGCATCACTTAGTTGTTTTAGCTAAGTGGTGCCTTTGTTGTCCAGTTGAGAAAATCTGATATGCTTTTTTCGTTTTCATAGGATAGAATATCATAAAATACACCGTCACCATGAAAACTTTTGCCTGAATCTTTTTCGTAGGTTATAGAATAATCTATACTTAATGGAATTTTTACTCCCCAATTTAAATAGAGTGTAAAAAAATAAGATGTAAATAGTTTGAATAATATTATAATGATTAAAATAATAGCAATGAAAATGGGTATTATTATTTTGTAGATTTTTTTGTTTTTCATTTTTTTGTTCCTTTTATGATAAAGACCGGATAGCTTATTAACTATCCGGTCTTTATAAACTGTTTAATAGTTATCTACTAGCTGTTTATTTAGTAGTAGTCTGTTCTGTAGTTGCTGCAGTAGTAGTCTGTGTAGCACTGCTGTTAGTTGTTCCCTTTACATTTGAATCACCCTTCTGAACAAGAGCGTTTCTAATGCTTTCAAGCTGGCTCTTAGATAATTCAGTGTGTGATGTAGTTGTTGCAGGTGTATAAAGACCTGTTGTAACTGCAATTGAATAACCCATGTATCCTATAAAAATAATTGCCACTAATGTAGTTACAACATAAGCTGCGATTTTCTTCATGTTTCTTTTCTTTGTGGCATGTTTTCTGTTGTACTTTTCCTGTTTGTACTTGTCTACTTTTTCTTGACTCATTTTTATGTACCTCTCAAAAATTTAATATTAGATAATTCAGAAAAATCACTGGATGTAAGCGATAATCAATTCTGTCTTATCTTTGGTTTAAATATAATGAATACAATCAAAATCGTTTTCATTTTCCGAAACCAAAACACTATTAAATTATAAAGCAAAAACGGATGTAAAACAAGTGGGTTTGTGTTATAATAGTTTGAAAATTGCGTAAAAGAGGAAATCTATGAAAGAGTACAAGGTTATAATTTTTGATTTAGATGGAACCCTTAGCGATTCCGGTATTGGAATAACAAAGTGTGTTCAGTATGCTTTGAAAAAACTAAATATTATAGAAGAGGATTTGGAAAAATTAAAACATTTTGTGGGGCCGCCTCTTAAAGATGAATTAATGAAAACTTATGGTTGTTCAGAAGAACAGGCAAAGCAGGGTGTTGAATTTTATAGAGAAAGATATACACCTATAGGAATATATGAAACAAGCCTGTATGAAAAGGTGGAGCAGTTACTTATATCTTTGAAAGAAAAAGGTAAAATCATTGCTTTGGCAACATCAAAACCATTAGGCATGGCGAAGGAAGTTATTAAATATTTACATATTGAGCAATATTTTGATTATGTAAAGGGAGCAGATTTAAATGGTCCTATACATAATAAGAACGATGTATTGCTAGCTTTACTTAATGAAATTAATTCTGTAGATAAAAATGAAATGGTTATGATTGGAGATACTATTTTTGACATTGAAGGTGCAAATTCAGTTGAAATAGATTCAATAGGTGTTTCATATGGATATGGAGTTGTAGAAGAAATGAAAGAGAAAGGCGCAAAGGCAATAGCAAATACGCCTATTGATTTGTTGGATTTAGTTTAAAGGAGTATGTTTTGAAAGAAAGAACTTTAGGAAGAAAACTTTGGGGTATAGTAACTCCAATGTTAATTTATTTATGTATACAAATAGCAGTAATAGTTATTATTCAGGGTGGAATTACAGCGTATGGTATTTTCCATGGCATGTCATCATCAAAACTTCAACAATATTTAACAGAAATTACAAATAGCTATGCTATGTTACTTACAGGTATTTCTGCACTTGGAACAATTCCGATTATGGGACTGATGATGAAACTTGATATAGACGCAGATAAGAGAACAGGTGATTTTAAAAGATATGAATCAGTAAAAAAATGGAAATATTTATTGATACTGCCGTTTGGAGCGTTTTGTATGTGGTGGGCAAGTATGCTTGTGTCAATATTACAAATGTTTATGCCACAGTTTATGATTGACAGTTATTCAAGTACACAGACTGCCATTAATTCAAGCTCATTTATATCTCAGCTTGTTACAGCAGGCTTCATTGCACCTATTGTAGAGGAAATGATTTTTAGAGGGCTGATTTATAAAAGATTAAAAGTCTTATCTAATGTTACAATAGCTGCAATTTTATCGGCAGTATTATTTGGGGTATTTCATGGAAACTGGATACAGGCACCATATACTATTATTATAGGCTTGCTTGCTGTTTGGTTATATGAAAAGTATAAGTCAATTGTTGCTCCAATATTATTTCATATGGGAGCAAATATTACATCAGTGTTAGTTTCGGCAATGTCTGAGGCAGCGGCCACAGGAAGTGAAACAACAGAAACAATATCTAATAGCGAACTTATTTATGGCTTATTTACAGTGATGATTGTTTTTGCTTTGGCATCATTGGTTATTGGTGTTATAATAAACAAATTAGTTAAACCTAAGGAGGTATAAAATGAAATTATTAACAGTAGCTATTCCATGCTACAATTCAAGTGAATATATGGACAAGAGTATAAGAAGTGCAATTAGCGGCGGTGACAGAGTGGAAGTTGTAGTGGTTGATGATGGTTCATCTGATAATACATTAGAGATTGCGAACAAATATCAGAAGAAATTTCCTGATATTGTAAAAGTTGTTCATCAGGAGAATGGTGGTCATGGTGAAGCTGTAAATACAGGTATCAAAAATGCTACAGGTCTTTACTTTAAAGTTCTTGATAGTGATGACTGTCTTGGGAAAAATGCTTTACAGAAAGTCCTTGATTTATTAGAGGACATGGTTTCAAAAGATGCAGGACTTGACATGCTGATTTCTAACTTTATGTATGATAAGCAGGGAGCAAAGCATAAGAAAATTATGAAATACAAAAGCGCAATGCCTGTAGGAAGAATGTTTGGTTGGGATGAATTACATTTTGGCACATCACAGTATTTATTAATGCACTCGGTTATATATAGAACAAAAGTATTAAGAGAATGTAAGATGCAGCTTCCAAAACACACATTTTATGTGGATAATATTTATGTGTTCCAGCCATTACCATATGTAAAGAACATTTATTACTTAGATGTATGTTTATACAAATACTTTATAGGAAGAGATGATCAGTCGGTAAATGAATCAATTATGATTAAGAGATTGGATCAACAGTATAGAGTCACACGTATAATGTTAGATGTATACAACAATACTGTTATAGAAAATAAACACACAGATAATGCCATGGTTCATTACTTTGATATGATGATGTGTGTCTCATCAATTCTTTCTATATTGGAAGGTTCAGAACAAAGATTAAAAGACAAAGAAAAATTATGGCAGGATGTTTTAGAAAGTAATCCTGTGTTATATCAAAAGGTTAGAAAGTCACTTCTTGGTAGAACAATGAATCTACCTGGTAAAGTTGGAAGAAAATGTTCTGTAATAGGCTATGCATTAGCTCAAAAAATATTTGGATTTAACTAAAATGAAAAAAGCTAAGTCTCATTAATGAAAAGGAATGTAAACCAAACATTAATGAGATTTAGCTTTTTATATTAGAAACTAAATTATTTTTTTATAAAAATAAAACAATTATAAGTATTATAATCTAAGAATTGTAATTATTTTCTTTTGTTTAAAAAATAAAGAACCTGATGTTGTTTAGGATCTTTAATTTTTGGAGCAGGAAATTCTGTATTTCTAAACCACCATTTAAATACTATAAAGTACAGTATAAAAGCTAAGGCGGTTCCTGCTAAAACATCTAAAACAGAATGTTGTTTTAAAAACAATGTTGACATACATATCAAAATAGCTAATATAAGCGATATTACTTTAATATGTTTTCTTGAATTTAAGCCCTGCATGTGTGGACTTTTTACTAAACAAATGTGTGCGCTAATAGTCACGTATACGTGAAGACTAGGAAAAACATTTGTTGGTGTATCGTTATTGTATAGGAAATGGACTAAGTCAATAAGTATGTTTTCCCTACCGATATTAGAAAGTCGAAGTTCTAAACCGTTAGGATAGAATGTACATACCAGTAAAGCAATAGTCATTCCTGTAAACTCATAGGCACAAATACGATAAAATTCATTTTTTGAATGATAAAAAAGAAAAACAAATATAGCAGGTATATATAAAAACCACAATAAATATGGAATTACAAACCATTCGCAAAATGGAATAATATCATCCAAAGGACAATGCATAATATGAAGTCCCGGAAAATCTGCCGGTATATATTTTTCTAAAAGAATGAACCATGGCATATATATGAAAACATATAGTAAGGGCCATGCGTGTTTGTACTTACGAAGCTCATTGGATATTTTGCTCATAAGTCACCTTCATCTAATTGTTTATTTATTTTGAACTAATGATTTACGAGAAATGAAACTCGTAATCACAAGTAGTATAATAGACACATTATATTAAAAAACTATTACAAAATGCACACAAATTTATAAAAATTTGATAGAATAGTTATGGTCCTAAAAAAGTATAACATTGTGAAAATGAAAAATAAAGACTTATTAAATATAAAAATATTAGAGTTATTTATATAAGAATATTAGAGAGTAATTAAAGAAGGTAGGAAAAATGAACATTAATGAAATTATTGCAGAAGAATTACAGGTAAAAGTTTGGCAGGTAGAAGCAGCAGTAAAGTTAATAGATGAGGGAAATACAATTCCTTTTATTGCCAGATACAGAAAACCCGTAACGGGAGAGTTAAATGACGAACAGTTAAGAGACTTAGATGAAAGACTAAAATATTTACGTAATTTAGAAGAGAAAAAAGAGACAGTTATTGCTTCTATTGAAGAACAGGGCAAAATGACTGATGAATTAATGAAGCAGATAAAAGAGGCTAAGACTATTGTTGCAGTGGACGATATTTACAGACCATACAGACCAAAACGAAAAACAAAAGCAACAGAAGCTAAGGCAAAAGGTTTAGAGCCACTTGCAAATATTTTTCTTCTTCAAAAGAGTGAGAAGACACCGGAGGAAGAAGCGAAGAATTATATTAATGAAGAATTAGGTGTGGAAACAGTAGTAGATGCCATAAATGGTGCAAAAGACATTATTGCAGAAGCTGTGTCAGATGACGCAGAATATAGAAATGCCATAAGACATACGGTAATTAAGCATGGAAATATAACATCTAAGGCAAAGAATGAAGAGGAACAGACACCTTATGAAAATTACTATGCCTATAGTGAAGCTATTGATAAAATTCCAGGTCATAGAATATTAGCAATTAATCGTGGCGAAAAAGAAAAGGTACTTAATGTAAAAATAGAAATGCCTGATGAAAATATTATTAGAGTTTTGGAAAAATCCATAATTGTAGGCCAAAGTCCTTTTTCAGACGTTTTAAAAGAAGCAATTGAAGATGGTTTTACAAGATTAATAAAGCCAGCCATTGAAAGAGAAATAAGAAACTCTTTAACAGAAAAGGCAGAGGACGGAGCAATTTCAGTATTCGGCCAGAACTTAAAACAGCTTCTTATGCAACCACCAATTGCAGGAAAAACAGTATTAGGCTGGGATCCTGCTTTTAGAACAGGCTGTAAGCTGGCAATTGTAGATGAGACAGGCAAAGTATTATACACCAAAGTGATTTTTCCAACAGCACCACAAAATAAGGTTGAAGAGTCAATTAAGATTGTTTTAGATCTTGTTAAGAAATACAATGTTAGCCTTATATCATTGGGAAATGGTACAGCTTCAAGAGAATCAGAAGCAGTTGTATGTGAAATAATTAAGAGATGCCCTACAAAATTAGAGTATGTAATAGTAAATGAAGCAGGAGCTTCTGTTTATTCTGCAAGCAAACTAGCAACAGAAGAATTTCCTAATTTTGATGTGGGACAAAGAAGTGCAACTTCAATGGCAAGAAGATTACAGGATCCATTAGCAGAACTTGTAAAAATTGAACCAAAGGCAATTGGCGTAGGACAATATCAGCATGACATGAATCAAAAGAAACTGGAAAATGTACTTGGAAATGTTGTGGAAGATTGTGTTAATAATGTAGGCGTTGATTTAAATACAGCTTCAGCATCTCTTCTTGAATATGTTTCAGGAATAAGTAAAACCCTTGCAAAAAATATTGTTGCATATAGAGAGGAAAACGGTCAGTTTACAACAAGAAAGCAGCTATTAAAAGTTGCTAAATTAGGTCCAAAGGCTTTTGAACAGTGTGCAGGTTTCCTTAGAATCAGAAATGGTAAAGAACCTTTGGATTATACAAGTGTTCATCCTGAAAGTTATACAGCAGCTAAAAAGCTTTTAAAGAAATTTGGTTACACAACAGATGATTTGCTATCAGGAAATGTTAAAATTGCAAAAGATGTAAAAGACATTAAAGCTGTGGTAGAAGAAATTGATACGGACGAAATAACCTTAAAAGATATGATTGCTGAAATGGAAAAGCCGGGTAGAGATCCAAGAGAAGAAATGCCTAAGCCAATCCTTAAAAGTGATGTTTTAGATTTTGATGATTTAAAAGAAGGCATGGAACTTAAAGGAACTGTAAGAAATGTAATTGATTTTGGGGCTTTTGTTGATATTGGTGTTCATCAGGACGGTCTTGTTCATATTTCAGAAATGAGTGATAAGTTTATAAAACATCCATTAGATGTGGTATCTGTTGGAGATGTTATAAATGTGAAAGTATTAAGTGTTGATAAGCAAAGAAAGCGTATTCAGCTTACTATGAAATTATAATGTAAGATTGCAGTTTGATGTAAGATGCTGCTTAATGTAAGATTACAGTTTGATGTAAGATTATAGTAGAAAAATGGTTTGCTTCCTATAAGGAGTCAAACCATTTTTTTGTATATTCAAGAAAGTTCTGTTCATCCTCTGTAAGTAATTTATCCTTATCCCAGGCGATGGCAAGAGAACGGGATACTTTTTCTTTAAGTGGAACTATTGTAACTTTATCTGAATGTTGCAGGTTAAAAAACTTTTCAGGCAGAAGCCCAATCCCCTTATCCTTTTCAATCATATATCTAAGAGCCGCGTAATCATGGGTTTCAAAAACAACATTAGGAGTAAAATCACCATAAGTTTTACTACAACAAAAAAAGATGATGTGCCGGAAACAACTGAAAATGTAACAACAGGCAACAATACAAATGCTAGTACAACTGCTAAAAAAGCACTTAAGAAAACAAAGATAACTAAAAAGAGCAAGAAAAAATTAGCTTCAAAGAAAATTAAATTAACATTTAGGAAAGTAACAGGAGCTAAGAAGTATGTAGTACAAGTGTCAACAAGCAAAAAGTTCAAAAAGGTACTATATAAGAAGGTTGTCAGAAAGACAAAAGCTACTCTTTCAAGTAAGAAAATTAAAAATAAAAAGAAATTATATGTAAGAGTAAAAGCAGTAGGTGCAAGCAAATGGTCAAAACCTGCAAGAATTAAAAGATAAAATTTACATAAGGGATAAAAAATGGTACAATATTCCATGTTGAAGGGGGTGAAAGACTTAAATTATATTTTCAAGAAAATTCTAAATTTCTAAAATAAGTATGAAAAGTATTTCCCAAATCCCCAATAAAATATTATACGCGGAGGAAGTGTTTATGAAAAAAAGAACATTAAAGTATTTATTTTTAATTGCTGCAATTATGTTTTGTGTAAGTAGTAATACAAAAGTACAAGCAGCATCAGATTTTGTTATTAAAAAGAGTGGGCAGGAGTACATACTGACAGAATATAAGGGAAGAGATACTACAGTATATGTTCCTAAAAAAGTAACTATTATAAACGGAGCTTTTAAGAATAATAAGAAAATCAAAAAAATCGTTTTATCAGATAAGGTAGACAGTATTTACGATGGTAGTTTTGATACGTTGAAGAATCTGAAAGAAGTAGTTTTTTCAAAAGGTTTAACAACAATAGAAAAAGGAGCTTTTAGAAAGTGTCCTAAAGTAAAGAGCATTAAAATTCCTAAAAAATGCAAATATATAGGTGATTATGCTTTTGCCGGATTGTCAGGTTTGAAATCAATAAAAGTTGAAAAAGGCAATAAATCTTTTAAAGTGTACAAGGGAGCATTATTTAACAGTAAGAAGACGGAGTTAATTTGTTACCCAAGAAAGTATAGTGGGAACAAAGTGTTTACCATTCCAAAAACAGTAAAAGTTATTGCAAGTTACGCATTTAAGGATAATTGTTATTTGGAAAAATTAATAATCAAAGGTGATGCTTACGACGGTGGCTATGATGATATGAAGGCATTTACTAATATGAAAAAGCTCAAAACTGTAGTGTTTAAAACAACACAGAAGAGAGATAATATTAGTTTTCGTAATTGCAAAAAATTAAAAAAAGTTGTCTTAGCTGAAGGAACTGAAAAGATTGTAGACAAGCAATTTTATGGTTGTAAAAATTTAACAGATATTAATATTCCAAAATCTGTGAAAATAATTGAAAAGAATGCATTTAAAGGTTGTACAAAATTAAAATTGTAGAATTAAGAGAAAAAGCATCGAAGATAAGGTTATGAAAAACTTTGTTTTCGATGCTTTCTTATGTGATGGAAAATAAGTCTGAAAATTCTATTGAATAAATTTTTAATTGTACATACACTTGGAACCAAAATAAAATAGTTGCTGTATAGGCGTACATTGGTTGATTTATGCTATAAAAGCTACAGATATGTCTATGAGATTTGGTTCTATAGCAAAGGAATAATAGAGTGGAATTTAGATATGCAAAATGGCCAAAATAAAAAATATTAAAAAAATAAAAAAAGTGCTTGACAATTTTCGCTCAAAAGTATATATTAATAAAGCAGTTTGAAAGCAATGGGATCTTAGCTCAGCTGGGAGAGCATCTGCCTTACAAGCAGGGGGTCACAGGTTCGAGCCCTGTAGGTCCCATTTATAGTTTTCAAATGACAATTTAATAATTAACACTTATGTGTTATTCATTGTGGCGAGATAGCTCAGTTGGCTAGAGCACACGGTTCATACCCGTGGTGTCGAGGGTTCGAATCCCCCTCTCGCTACTTTTTTATTGCCCTAAAATATTTTTTGTTTTAGGTTTTTTTTTACCAAAACTAAGGGCTTAGATAACTTTTTTCATTTTTGTACATAATATAATGATTTTATTAAAAAGTGTGGTATAATAAAAGCATCTTTGCGGAAAAATATAATTTAATAGGAGAATACTATGAGAATAGGGATGGGATATGATGTCCATAAATTAGTAGAAAACAGAAAATTAATATTAGGCGGAGTGGAGATTCCATACGAGTACGGACTTCTTGGACATTCAGATGCAGATGTTGTTGTTCATGCAATTATGGACGCTTTACTTGGTGCAGCAGCATTAGGTGATATAGGAAAACATTTCCCTGATACTGATCCGCAGTATAAGGATATTTCAAGTATTAAATTATTGAAGCATGTAGGAAAATTATTAGAAGAAAATAATTATGTAATAGGAAATATTGATGCAACAATTATATGCCAGAAACCGAAACTTGCTCCCTACAGGGAACAGATGGTGAAAAATGTGGCAGATGTATTAAATATTAATGTGAATCAGGTGTGCATAAAAGCAACAACAGAAGAAGGGTTAGGTTTTACAGGGGAAGGACTTGGAATTTCATCACAGGCTATTGTATTGTTAGAGGAGAATATACATAACAGATAGAAGGCAAAATATGAAAGATTATCAATTACACGAAATAAAAATAGAGGACTACAACCAAATAAATGAATATTACAATTTAAGAAGACCGGAGACGGCAGACAGTAATATACTTGATTTGTTCCTTTGGGAGAATTGTTATCCAACATGGTATTTTACAAATGAACATGGATTAATGTGGGTGGCAAAGAGTGAAGATAATCAATACTATTCATCAGTGCCTTGTTGCAGGGAAGAAGACTTGAAAGAATGTTTCCTTGAAACACAGGACTATTTCAACAATGTATTAAAGAAGAAACTAACAATGTACCTTGTTGATAAGAAGGCTCTTGAAACTTTAGATTTGCCGGAAGATGAATATATAGTAATACCTGACAGAACATACTACGATTATGTATATGATGCTGAAAAACTAAGAACTTTCAGTGGCAAAAAATACCACAAGAAGAAAAATCATCTAAATGCCTTTAAGAAAGAATATGAAGGTCGATACTCATTTAAGATTCTAGGTAAAGAAAATGAAAAAGAAATTTTAGAATATTTGGAAAAATGGAAAGAAACAAAAAGTCATGCTGAAGAACATGAGTTTATAGACAGTGAAGCAAAAGGAATCAAATATATTTTGGATAATGAAGAAGTTTTTGATTACAAAATTGGCGGTGTGTATGTAGATGGCAAATTAGAGTCTTTCTGCATAGGAAATTATTATGAACAGGAAGATATGGTTTATCTGCCGGTAGAAAAGGCAAATCCGGAAATAAGAGGACTTTATCAGTATATTTGTAGCCAGTTTTTAATTGAAGCATTTCCACTGGCAGGAAAAGAAAACAGAGAAGACGACATGGGAATTGAGGGACTTAGAAAATCCAAATTATCATATAATCCTATTTATATGGTAGAGAAATACACAATAATTCAGAAGTAGAGAGAGTGGTTATGGTAAGATTACTTGAGAATAATGAAAAAACAAAAATAAGAGATTTGTATGAGCATTGTTTTGAAGAAGATACAAAAGAGTTTGTTGATTACTACTTTGACAAACGAATTCGTGAAAACGAGGTAGTGGTTAATGAAAAGGATGGTGAAATTGTATCTGCTATTCATTTGATTCCAAAAGATGCAGTTGTAGGAAACCTGAAAACAAATGTAACTTACATTTATGCAGTTGCTACATGGGAAAAATATAGAAAAAAAGGATATATAAAAGAAATATTTCAGGACGTTATTTCAAGTATGTTTTTAAATATGGATGTTTTTACATATTTAATTCCATCAAGTCCTGAAAATGCAGAAATATATAGAAAATTCGGTTTCGAATTTGTTATGGACAAGCGGGAAATGATGGAGAAAGAGCATAGAAGAAAGCCAAGCCATTCTGTTATTAGAAGAAAAGCCGAAAAGTCAGATTTAGTAAAGCTATCAATTTTTGCACAGCAGGCAATGGACAGTAACCATCGCATTGCTTTATCAAAAGATTTAGACTATTTTAAGCAAATGCTTGAGTTAGTTGAAGTTGAAAATGGCGAAATAGAGTTGTTTATCCAAAAGAAAGTAATTGTTGGGTACAGAATATTTATAGATGGTGAAATATTAGAAGAAGTGTTAGACAGCAGTTTGCAGACTCTTAGTTGGCAAAGTGATGTTAGAAAACCATACGCAATGGCAAGACTTATTAATATTAGAAAAACATTGAGGTTGTTATCTTTTAAGGATTTTAAAGAAAGAACAATAAGGATTACAGATCCGATTTTAAACGAAAATAATGGATGCTTTAAGATGAATTTCCATCATGGAAGTGTTAAGCTGGACAAAATCGAAAATCAGGAAGATGTAGATTTTGATGTTAGTATTGGAGAACTTACAGCACACATATTTGGCTATAAAAAAATACCAAATTTTCCAACGGTTTGTAAAAAAGACAGCTTTTTCATAAACGATTATGTTTAAGAAAAGTGGTATACTTTAGAAATTGTGGTATTATAAAGAATTGTAGTGTCATAATTAATTAAGTATTTGACTGATAAGATATTAAATTAAAAATATAATGCATATATAGTAATTAGACGAATTTAGTTTGGAGATTAAAATGGGATTTTTAAAATTTTACAAAGAAGAAGTAGAAGTAATAAAGGATAGAGATCCTGCAATAAAAAAAGATATTGAGGCAATATTATATCCAAGTTTTTGGGCAATTTATAATTATAGAAAAGCTCATAAGCTATATTTAAAAGGAAAAGTTTTTAGAGCAAGACGCATATCACAAAGAACAGCCAGAAAGACAGGTATAGAAATTCATCCGGCAGCCCAGATTGGTAAAGGTTTATTTATTGATCATGGTCATGGCGTGGTTATTGGTGAAACTGCAATAATTGGAGAAAATGTTACTTTATATCAGGGAGTTACCCTTGGAGGTACCGGCAAAGAAAAAGGAAAACGTCATCCCACTATAGGCAATAACGTTATGATTGGATCGGGAGCGAAAGTTCTTGGTTCGTTTACAATAGGTGACAACTCAAAAGTTGCAGCAGGCTCTGTTGTATTGGAGGAAGTACCACCAAACTGTACAGTTGTGGGGGTGCCGGGTATTGTGGTAAAACAGGATAATGTTCCGGTTCAGCACAATGATTTAGATCAGGTACACATTCCACATCCTGTACAAAATGAATTAAAGAGATTAAACGATGAAATAGAAAAGTTAAAAAACAAATAGTCTACATA
Source organism: Eubacterium sp. (assembly GCF_057858645.1). Lineage (NCBI taxonomy): Bacteria > Bacillati > Bacillota > Clostridia > Eubacteriales > Eubacteriaceae > Eubacterium > Eubacterium sp. The sequence goes on along the minus strand of NZ_DBLZZO010000034.1, from coordinate 3,830 downwards.
AAGGAGATAATATGAAAATTTACAATACTTTAACAAAGAAAAAAGAAGTTTTTAAACCTATATCAGAAGAACAGGTTGGCATGTATACATGTGGACCTACAGTTTATCATTATGCGCATATTGGAAATCTTCGTAGCTATATTATGGAAGATGTACTTGAAAAAGAGTTGCGTTATGAAGGTTACAACGTAAAGAGAGTTATGAATATTACTGACGTTGGCCATTTATCAAGTGATGCTGATACTGGCGAAGATAAAATGTTAAAGGGTGCAAAAAGAGAACATAAGACAGTTATGGAAATTGCCAAATTCTATACAGATGCATTTTTCTCAGATTGCAAAAAATTAAATATTAAAACTCCTGACGTAGTTGAACCTGCAACAAATTGTATTGATGAATTTATTAATATGATTAAGGTTCTTCTTGAAAAAGATTATGCGTATGTAGCAGGTGGTAATGTATATTTTGATACATCAAAGCTTAAAGAATACTACACATTAACAAGTCATGATGAAGATGAACTTATGGTTGGTGTAAGAGATGATGTAGATGAAGACGAAAACAAGAAAAATAAAACAGACTTTGTATTATGGTTTACAAAATCAAAGTTTGATAATCAAGAGTTAAAATGGGATAGTCCTTGGGGTGTTGGTTACCCTGGATGGCATATTGAATGTTCTTGCATTAGTATTAAACATTTAGGAGAACATTTAGATTTACATTGTGGTGGAATTGATAATATTTTCCCACATCATACAAACGAAATTGCACAGAGTGAGTCATTTTTAGGTCATAAATGGTGCAATTACTGGTTCCATGTACATCATTTAAATGATAAGAGTGGTAAGATGAGTAAGTCAAAGGGAGATTTCCTTACAGTTTCATTATTAGAAAGTAAAGGTTATGATCCTGTTGTGTACAGAATGTTCTGTTTACAGTCTCATTATAGAAAACCACTTCAGTTTAGTTACCAGGTACTTGATTCTGTAGCTGCCGGCTATAAGAAGTTAAGAAACCGTATTGGCAAGCTTACAAATGATGGCGAAATAAATCAGGAATTAGTAAAGGAATACAAAGAAAAGTTCATTGATGTTGTTGGAAATGATTTAAATACAGCTTCAGGTATTACATTAGTATATGATGTATTAAAAGAAGATACTAATGAGGCAACAAAATTAGCTATTATAAATGATTTTGACAAAGTTCTTTCATTAGACCTTACAAAGGGTGCTATTGAAGAAAAGAAAGAAGAAAATATTGACAGCGAATTAGAAACATACATTAATGAAATGATTGCTAAGCGTGCAGAAGCAAAGAAAAACAAAGATTTTGCTACAGCAGACTCAATTAGAGATGAGTTAGCTTCTAAGGGAATTATTTTAAAGGATACACGTGAAGGAACAACTTACCATATTGAAAAGTAAGTTTAGCGAAAATGGAGATAATTCAAAACATGGATTTATTTGAGATAATAAAAAACAAAATGGAGTTAGAGGAGATAACAATTACTGATTATTCTCCTTTGACTTTGGCTTATATAGGTGATGGAATATATGAAATCATCATTAGAACAGTAATTGTTGACGAGGCAAACCGTCAGGTAAACAAAATACATAAGGCAGCTTCTAATCTAGTCAAAGCCCAAACACAGGCAGAAATGATTCATTTAATTATGGATGATTTAACAGAAGAAGAAGTGAAAATCTACAAACGTGGAAGAAATGCCAAGGCAATTACAAGAGCCAAGAATGCATCAATGTCTGATTACAGAGTTGCAACAGGTTTTGAGGCACTAATGGGATGGTTATATTTAACAAAGCAGTCAGACAGAATGATGGAACTTATAAAAATGGCTGTTAGCAGATTTAAGAATAACGAAGAAAATAAGAGAGGTTAATTTTGAGATACGAGGAATTTGTAATAGAGGGACGAAATGCCGTAATTGAAGCTTTCAGAGCCGGGAAAACAGTAGATAAGTTGTTTGTGTTGGAACATTGCAAAGAAGGTTCAATGAACACTGTTTTACGTGAAGCAAAAAAACACGATACGATAATTAATTATGTAAAAAAAGAAAGACTTGATCAAATGTCAGAAACAGGAAAGCATCAGGGAGTTATTGCATATATTGCAGCTTTTGAATATGCAACAGTTGATGATATTTTGAAAAAGGCAGAAGATAAAGGGGAACCACCATTTGTTGTTATTTTAGATGATATTGAAGATCCACATAATTTAGGGGCAATTATCCGTACAGCAAATTTAGCAGGTGCCCATGGTGTAATTATTCCAAAACACAGAGCGGCAGGACTTACGGCAACTGCAGTTAAAGCATCAGCCGGAGCAGTTAGCTACACACCGGTTGCCAAGGTTACAAACATCTCAAAAACAATAGAAGAGTTAAAAGATAAAGGTTTATGGTTTGTGTGTGCAGATATGGGTGGCACAACAATGTACGATTTAGACCTTAAAGGACCTATAGGTTTGGTTGTTGGAAACGAAGGAAAAGGTGTTAGCAGACTTGTAAAAGAAAAATGCGACTTTATTGCATCAATTCCCATGTTCGGAGATATTGATTCATTAAATGCTTCTGTGGCAACAGGAGTTTTGGCGTATGAAATCGTAAGACAGAGAATGAAATAAAAATACAAGCTACTTTCAAATGATTATGAAAGTAGCTTGTATAAATAATAAATAACTGAAATCAAAAAGAGTGCATTAAGTTTTAATGCACTCTTTTTAGCTATAAAGCTGCCTAGGGGACTTGAACCCCCGACCTCCGCCTTACCAAGGCGACGCTCTACCGACTGAGCCAAGGCAGCTTGCCACAACAAATATTAGTATATAAAATTTATATTTTTTAGTCAACAGAATAATTTTCTTTTTGCACAAGTGTGCGTCCTTAATGGAGCACTTTGGGGGAATAAGAAAATGTGGATAAATTTCTTGCTGTATAAAACAGATATGAAATATATTAAAAAAGGTCAAGAAAAAATGTTATATTCATATATTGTAAATAGGATAAATTTTTGATAAAATTTACAAGGAATGATAAATACGTTTCATTGACAAAAATGTTATATGTGATAGTATTAATTGATAGAAACTGAGAAAAGGGGAATACATTATGAACAAGAAAGTTTTATCAGTATTAGTTGACAATACATCAGGTGTATTGAACAGAATAGCAGGCTTATTTAGCAGAAGAGGATACAACATTGACAGCTTAACTGTTGGTGAAACTGAGAATCCACTTTATTCAAGAATGACAATAGTTGTAACAGGTGATGATGACATTCTTGAACAGATTATAAAGCAGATTACTAAATTAGAAGATGTTAAAAGAGTTGATGTTTTAGAACCATCTAATTCAGTAACAAGAGAACTTATTTTAGTTAAGATTAAGACAACACCTGAACAGAGACAGCAGGTTATGGCTATGACTGAAATTTTCAGAGCTAACATCGTAGACGTAGCAAAAGAAAGTGTAATGATTGAAATTACAGGTAGTCAGTCAAAGTTATCAGCGTTTTTAAGCTTATTAGAAGATTACGAAATCTTAGAACTTGTAAGAACAGGTATTACAGGTTTAGCAAGAGGTGTTAAATAAAGTCGATTTAGGAATAGGCTAGGTAAAAAAGATTATTTTATAGTTTAACTATAATAAAATAAAAATATACATATGGAGGCAAAGAAATGTCAGAAGCAAGAATTTTTTATCAGGAAGATTGTAACTTATCATTATTAGATGGAAAGAAGATTGCAATCATCGGTTATGGTAGCCAGGGACATGCACATGCATTAAACTTAAAAGAATCAGGATGTGACGTAAT
>NZ_DBLZZO010000033.1:0-28112 GCF_057858645.1 Eubacterium sp. | reverse complement strand
GGAAAATCAAAAACAGAAAACTTTTGAAAAACTCTTAAATATCGAAAGAACAGATCCATTTTCAGGCGGTGATTTAATTGAAGTTTTTAAGCAATATGTAGAATCTAAAGATGAGCGTTTACTTTTCCCACTTCTGCTTCATAATAAAGAAGATGTATTTAACATGGGATATCTACTCTCACTTTTGGCTTTCAATGACTTGTTTAATTATAAATATAATATTAAGAAATATGATTTTTATGATTACACTGATTCTAACGAGAATCCACAAAAAGATTTGTGTGTTAATTTTGTTTTAGATAATCCCCTTCCAACTAATATTTCTTATAATATTAGTGGCATATCATTAATAATAAAAGAAAACGTTGGTGAACTTACTGTTAATGTTTTAAATGGTACTTACAAATATTTTTATTCAAATTATAAAGATTACTATTATCTTACTGCCGAAGATGTTGCCGTCCATAAAAGTGTTGCCCACTATGTTGACACAAAATACCGCAAGCAGGCTACTGCTTCCACATGTTACGAAAAGCACACAGGAGAATTTCTTCCGGTAAAAGATTCTACTGATTTTAAATATTTATTTAAAGAAGAATATAAAGATAAATATCAGTTTATAAAAGCTGATTCAATTAATGATGAAACCATTAAAGTTTATGTTAATTCCATTATTGATTTCATCAAAGTTAAACCTAAATAATTTATTTTTTAAGCTTAAATTGTTTTTTCAAAATTTGTCAAAAAAACAACAACTTACCAGTTTATATTTTTTATATTTCCACATAATAGTAGTGTAACAAATATTCAATTGAAAGTTAGTTACTATTAAACAAAAATGTGGAGGTGTATTATGAGTAACACAAATAACGTTAATGTTCCAGAAGCAAAGAGTGCAATGAACAGATTTAAAATGGAGTGTGCATCAGAAGTTGGTGTACAGCTTACAGATGGTTACAATGGTAACTTAACATCAGCTCAGGCTGGTTCTGTTGGTGGCCAGATGGTTAAAAAGATGATTGAAGCTCAGGAAAAACAGATGAGCGGAAAATAATCGGATTTTAACGCTGTTAAAATTCAATTAAATAATAGACTTTTCTATTATTAAAAAGAGAGACTGCTAATTGTATGTTAAAGATTTTTCTAAACTATACAATTCTCAGTCTCTCACTTTTTACTTCTGAAATTTATTTACAATTTCTTTAAACTTCATGCTGTTTGAAGCCTTAATTAAAACTGTATCGCCTGTTTTGATAATGTCATCCATCTGTTCAAGAAATTCTTCCTTTGTCTCAAAATGAAGACATTGACCTGCACCAGCAAGCGCCCCCTTATGTATTTCTTTTGCAAGTTCACCGATAGTAATTACCAGATCAATTTTTAACTGACCTGCAGTTTCTCCAACCTCTCTATGAAGTTCAAGCTCTTTAGCTCCAAGTTCAAACATGTTACCAAGAATAGCAACTTTTCTACCTGTTGCGTGAGATAAAACTTCAAGACTTGCTTTCATTGACATTGGATTAGCATTGTAGCAATCATCAATTACTGTAACTCCATTTACTTCGAACATATTGTTTCTGCCACCTATGGCTTTTAACTTTCTAATACCTTTGTCAATTTCATCAAAACTCATACCAAAATGAACGCCTATACATGTTGCCGCCATGGCATTGTAAAGCATATGGTAGCCCGGTATTGGAATTACTGTTTCAAACTTATGACCAAAATAATTAATAACAGCCTTTGTACCCATTACTCCTATTTGCTCATATTCATCTATAGATACATTTTGTTTTGTTTCAACACCAAAGAAAACAGGTTTGCTTCCTTTTACTTCCTTAACATTGATAAGTTTGTCATCATCACCATTTAAAACAACAAAAGGATTTTCCTGTGCGTAATCAAACATTTCTGTTTTAGCCTTAAACACACCATCTCTGTCACCTAAATTTTCAAGATGACATGTGCCAATATTTGTAATTACACAAACATCAGGTTTAGATACTTTTGCAAGTCTGTGCATTTCCTCAAAATCACTAATACCCATTTCGATTACAGCAATTTCGTGGTTATCACGAATTTTAAGAACTGTAAGGGGTTCTCCAATTTCATTATTATAATTTCCTTCTGTTTTTAAAACACTGAACTTTTCAGACAATACAGAAGCGATAATTTCCTTTGTACTTGTTTTACCAACACTGCCTGTTATACCAATAACTTTACAGTCAAGCTGTTCTCTGTAAAACTCAGCAATATCCTTTAAAGCCTGTGCTGTTGATTCAACCAAAATATATGGTCCGTTAACATTATCAAGTTTCTTTTCGCTTAAACTGCAAATTGCCCCTTTTTCAAAACACTGATTAATAAAATCATGACCGTCTACTCTTGCCCCTGCAAAAGGCACATAAAGAAAGCCATCCTCAATTAATCTGCTGTCTTTTTCCACACCTGTAATTATATTGCTCTTTAAACTTTCATCGCCAATGTATTCACCATTACAGGCTTTAGCGATATTTTCCAATGTCATATTTTTCATTTTCATGTTTAATTCCTATTTCTTTCTGTAAAATTATTTCTTATACAATTTATCTTATATGCATGCTATTTGTATTAAGTAATGAAATTATCTTTGTTTAGTTATATTTTTTAATAATATATTTTTTTGTTTACTAATGTTTCTTAGATAACTGCCTTAATTTACTGATATTTCTTAAGTGAAATATTAATTAAGTTATCGCATAAAGTTGGATAATCAATTCCAATTGCTCTTGCTTCATCAGGAATAAGACTTGTTGCAGTCATACCCGGTAATGTATTTACTTCCAAACAGAACATATTGCCATCCTTATCCATCATTACATCTGCTCTTGAATAGGCTTCACAGCCAATGGCATCACAGGCACCTTCTGCAACTTTCTGCATTTTCTTTGTTAATTCTTCATCAAGCTTTGCAGGACATACATGAGTTGTAGCACCTTCTTTATATTTATTTTCGTAGTCATACCAACCTTCATTTGGAATAATTTCAACAATAGGATATGCCATGCCATCAACTACACCAATTGAGAATTCTCTTCCTTCAATAAAGTCTTCTACCAAAATCTGATTATCATATTTAAAGCACTCTTCTACGGCGCTATCATATTCAGAAGCTTCTTTGACCAAAACAACACCTACGCTTGAACCACCGTTACATGCTTTTACAACAACAGGTGCTTTCATACCATGTGCCTCTAAAGATGTGTCTTCACCTTTTTTAATCCATACACTTTTAGCTGTTGGGACTCCTTTTGCAATAAAAATCTGTTTTGTAACAGCCTTATCCATACCAATTGCAGACGCAAGTGCACCTGAACCTGTATATTTAATTCCGTGTAAATCTAATGTTGCCTGACATTTTCCATCTTCTCCGTTTTTTCCATGTAAAGCAAGAAATACAATATCAGCCTTAGCGCAAATTTCCAATACATTTTCTCCAAAGAAAGATTTTCTGATTTTCTCTTCTTCCTTTACTTTTGAAGATAAACTTCTAATATGGTCTCTTTCTGCTATTACATCATATTCTTTCTCTGATTTTTCAAATATTGAAAGATCCTTGTTTCCAAAAAATGCATCTAATAAAATTGCGTTATGACCTTTTTCTCTTAAAGCTCCGCAAACATTATAACCTGAGTTAATTGATACTTCTCTTTCTGTACTATTTCCACCACATAAAACTACAATATTCATATTAAATCGTATGTAAAACATACGCTCCTTTCTATATATTAATAATACCAGTATCCTGATATTTTAAAATTTCTTTTTCTTCGTCTGTTACTTCCACCTGATTATTTTCTATTAAATCAGCAGCCTGTGCCGCCTCTTTTAAAACTTTGGCATCATTCATAATGTCTCCGATTTTAAATTCAAAATCACCACTTTGTCTTACACCAAAGAAATCACCGGGACCTCTAAGTTTTAAATCTTCACTTGCTATATAAAAACCATCATTTGACCTATTTAATATATCAAGTCTGTTGCTGGCGTCTTTCTTGCCTGAACCATTAATAAAAATACAATAAGACTGATGTTTTCCTCTACCAACACGACCTCTTAACTGATGAAGCTGTGCCAAACCAAATCTCTCAGCATTTTCTACCATCATTACCGTAGCGTTTGGAACATTAACACCAACCTCAACTACCGTTGTTGAAACCAGAATTTGAATTTTATTTTCGGCAAATAGATTCATTTTTTCATTCTTCTCTGCCGGTTTCATTCGACCATGTAAAAAGTCTACTTTTACAGAGGGTGGCATGACAGCCTGTAACTTTTTGGCATATTCAATAACGTTTTCCCCTTCCACAGCCTCGCTGTACTCAACAGTAGGACAAATAACATACGCCTGTCTACCCGCGGCAATTTGCTTCTCAATAAAATCATAGGCTCTTGGTCTATAATCAGTACCTACAACGCAGTTTGCAATAGGCTTTCTTCCACTTGGCAATTGGTCGATTATTGATATGTCCAAATCACCATACATAATAATTGCCAAGGTTCTTGGAATTGGAGTTGCACTCATTACCATTGTATGAGGGTAATCTCCTTTTTCTGCTATTGTTTCTCTTTGTTTTACACCAAATCTATGTTGCTCATCTGTTACCACCAATGCAAGATTTCTGTATTTTACCTTGTCCTGAATAAGGGCATGTGTACCTATAATTATGTTGGCATAACCTGTTTCAATAGCCTCATAAGCCTCACGCTTTTCTTTTACCTTCATTGAGCCAACCAAAATTACAACTTTCAGGTTAAGGTTATTCTTCTTAATTAATTCACAAATATCTTCATAATGCTGTCTTGCAAGAACTTCAGTTGGTGCCATTAAAACACCCTGCTCACCATTTAACGCAGCAGTTAATAGCCCTAAAATAGCAACGATTGTTTTACCTGAACCAACATCACCCTGAACTAATCTGTTCATAACCTTCTCAGAAGCCATATCATTTTTTATTTCATTCCAGGTTTTCATCTGGGCATCAGTTAATGTAAAATCCAAATTATTAATGACCTGTTTAATTTCTTTTGGTTCCTTCAAAACATGATGATTTGAAACAAAACTGTTATTTTCTTTTAGTTCTCTTAATGTAACAATAAATCTGAAAAATTCTTCAAAAACAAGTCTTTTTCTTGCAATCTGAAAATCCTCGTTATTGACTGGAAAATGTATCTTCTTAATTGCTTCCTGACAATTAATTAAATCAAATTTTTCTCTAATAGATTTTGGAATATATTCCTTTTTCTCAACAAGAGAAAATGCCTGTTTAACCGCCTTAATAACTATATTGTTTGTAAGCCCTGAAACTAAAGGATACACCGGTTGCATTTTGCCCATTTTCTTTTGATACTGAGCTTTCGTAAATGTTTTCGGCTGATCAATAACGTAACTGCCTCTGCTCTCATGTATAAATCCTCTAAATATTAAAATATCACCATTATGTATAGTATTTTTAATATATGGAGCATTAAACCATGTTGCCTTAATTCCGTTACCTTCTAAATCCCTTATATAAGCCTCTACAATTTGAAGATTTCTAACTCGCCTTAAAGAAATCTCCCTAACAACTGTTCCAAGTACAGCCTGAGTTCTATTTTCTTCAAGATTTCTAACTAAAACAGGCTCCTCATAGGTATCGTAATATCTTGGATAATAATCAAGTAAATCCTCTACTTTTTCAATGCCTGCTCTGTTCAATGTTTTTTCAGTTTTTTCGCCAATACCTTTTAATTGTTTTAATTCCATAAAGAAAACCTCAATAGCTTTTTTGCCATGTTTAATTATACTTAACTGATAGGGAGAAATCAACCTCTTCCTGATGCAAGCATCATTCTTTCAACGCGAACTCCTTTCTTATAGGAAATGAACTTTTTCTTTAGAAAAACTTCATTTCCTATAAGCGACGTTGCATTAGCTGAAATGCCCGCCTATAAATCAAAAACAACACACAGTCTCTTGTGCTAGCACAAGCGATGTCACACGAACGCTTTCTTATAGAAAATATATTTTTCTGTGAAAAATTATATTTTCTATAAGCGGCGTGCATTCCTTAAATGCACGCCTATAAACCAAAAACAACACACAGTCTCTTGTGCTAGCACAAGCGATGTCACGCGAACGCTTTCTTATAGAAAATATATTTTTCTGTGAAAAATTATATTTTCTATAAGCGACGTTGCATTTTTCAAATGAACGTCGCCAAAATAAAACAGAAGCAACCTCTTCCTGATGCAAGCATCATTCTGGGATTGCTTCTGTTTTATTTTAAGCGTTCGCTTGAAATAATTGCCTTCGCTTAGTTGTTGATTAATTTGCCGCTTTCGTCATTCCAACTGTAAAGTTTTCTGATTTCTTCTCCAACTTTTTCTGATGGATGTTCTGAAGCTAACTTTCTCATTGCCTTGAAGTGTACCTGACGGCCTGCTGGTGACATGTCAAGTAAGAATTCTTTTGCGAATGTTCCGTCCTGAATGTCTGAAAGAACTTTCTTCATTGCTTTCTTTGTATCTTCTGTTACAATCTTTGGTCCTGTTATGTAATCACCGTATTCTGCTGTGTTTGAGATTGAGTATCTCATTCCTGCAAATCCTGACTGGTAAATTAAGTCTACGATTAATTTCATTTCGTGGATACATTCGAAGTATGCGTTTCTTGGATCATATCCTGCTTCACATAATGTTTCGAATCCTGCCTGCATTAATGCACATACACCACCACAAAGTACAGCCTGTTCTCCGAATAAGTCTGTTTCTGTTTCTGTTCTGAATGTTGTTTCAAGAACTCCGGCTCTTGCTCCGCCAATTCCTAATGCGTATGCTAATGCCATGTCTAATGCTTTACCTGTTGCATCCTGTTCTACTGCTACTAAACAAGGTGTTCCTTTTCCTTCCTGATATTCTGAACGTACTGTATGACCAGGTGCCTTTGGTGCTACCATTGTTACGTCTACATCCTTTGGTGGATTGATGCATCCAAAGTGAATGTTAAATCCATGTGCGAACATTAACATGTTTCCTGCTTCAAGGTTTGGTTCAATGTCCTTCTTGTACATGTCTGCCTGTAGTTCGTCATTTATAAGTATCATTATAATGTCTGCCTGCTTTGCAGCTTCTGCAGCTGTGTATACCTTAAATCCCTGCTTTTCTGCCTTTGCCCATGACTTACTTCCTTCATATAATCCGATGATTACGTCACATCCTGATTCTTTTAAGTTTAATGCATGTGCATGTCCCTGGCTACCATAACCGATGATTGCAATCTTCTTTCCATCTAATAATGATAAGTTGCAATCTTCCTGATAAAAAATTCTTGCTTCTGACATAATAATAAAACCTCCTATTTATCTTTGTCTATGTTGGTATTATATTCCTTTAGTTGTCTTATGTCAATAACGTTGTCTGCTCTCTTTGTAATTTCCCCAATTTATTTATTTATTGTCTAATCCCAAACGCTCTATTGCATGAATAATATGAACCTTCATTGCGTTTTTTGCGCCCTCAGGATTTCTGTTTTTCATAAAATCTGTTATTAATTTATGATCAGACAAAATTTCTTCCATTTCCAAATTTTCATGTTCATAAATGTAAACACCTTTTTGGATTGACTGTTGTAAGACAGGCTCCAGTTGATTTATAAATTCATTATGTGTAGCTTTTGCTATGGAGCAATGGAATGCCTTTTCTTCTTCTTCATAATCGATGCCTTTTCTAATAAGCTTTTCAATTTTTTCAGAAATAGACAGTATTCTTTCAATCTCTTTTTCTGTTGCTCTTAATGTTGCATAATATGCTACTTCAGGTTCGAAAATCAAACGCATTTCATATAAATCATTTAAACCTACCTTCGCTGTTGAACCTACTTCCAAACCTTTAAATGTATATTGCTTAAAATCTTCTTTAACAAATGTTCCTTTTCCTCTTTTTATTTCTAAAACATTTGCTGTTACTAAAATTCTAATGGCTTCCCTTAATGTGATTCTGCTTACGCCTAACTGCTCAGATAATTCCATTTCATTTGGCAACTTATCGCCTGGATTATATTTCTTTTCTACTGTTATCATAGACAAAATCACATCAGCAATGTCATCTGATAGTCTTTTGCTCTTTGCCATTTATATCACCTCTAATATGTTGCTTTTAGAGTTGATTATAGCACACTGTTTTAACTTTGGCTAATAAAAAAGTATCAGTCATCTATTTTAAACGAATTTTCCATCTAAAATATCTGACTGACACTTTTATTATTTACTGTGAATTATTTAGCTATGATTTCCTTTCAATCCTTCAGTTTAACTAAACTATAACCTGTTATTGAATTGGTAATCAAGCACTGAATATATATTTTTTATTATTCACAATTTATTATTTAACTCTAATTTTCTTACTATACTTACCGTAATAATACTTCTTACCAACTTTCTTGTAAGCACGAACTCTTATATAACCCTTAGGCATTTTCTTTGTTCTCTTAACTGTTACTTTTAATTTCTTTGTTTTCTTTGTAACAGTATTTTTCTTCTTGAAGTTACTCTTTGTTGAGTATGAAACTTCATAACCTGTTGCCCCAAGAACCTTTGATAGCTTTAATGTAGCTTTTTTCTTAGTAATTTTTTTCTTTGCTACTTTTGCTTTAGCTGGTCTGATCTTTAATGTAAATGTTGTAGACTCTCTGTATGCATTTATACCTGTAATAGTAATTTTTCCATTACCGATATTTTTGTTGTTAGTGTATTTAACAGTATAATCAACACCGTTTCTTAACTTCAAGCCATCAACAGTTACTACAACCTTAGGAGTAATATTCTTTCCTGTGTAAGTTTTTGTATAAACTCTTTGCATATTTGAATCATAATCAAAATCTCCTGAAATCTGAATATGGTTCTCATAGATTCCTTTTCTTGCTTTTTCATAAGTTTTATCTAACTGTGCTTTTCCATTTACATAAGATAAAACCTTACACATGTTACCACTTCCGTAAACTCCGTAGCCTGCTTTGTTAATAGCGTAATCAATACCGCCATTACCGACTAAACTATATGTACAAACATTTGTAAATTTAACATTTGCAGTATTTGGACATTCAACAGCTGACTTCAAGTAACACTGTGCTTTCTGATAACAAGAGTAAATACCAATACCATAGCCTTCATGGCTTGTTACATTGCTATTTACCTTGTAATCTGCATATCCATATGTACCAGGTGCATTCCATACACTCTGGCTTGTAATATCGTATGGTAATTCACTTTGATACATATAACATTTTCCACCGTTACCATTCCATACAGTCTGGTATTTCTGGAAATGCTCAACCATTAATCCATAAGTTGTAATGTTATCACCATTGAAGATTACACCTGTATCTGCAGTATTCTTGTCCCACGCTACGCCTGCACCATGGTCAGCTCTCCAAATCCAGAAGTTATCACCGATAACATTATTGCTGTTAATTACAACACAATTTGTTGTTTTACCTGGTGTGCTGTCAGCTCCACCAACTCTATAGAAAGTATCAATTAAGCAAATTGGATTATCAGAATTATCATTAGTATTCTTTTCTGTACCAACTGTTAATAAAGTACTTGATTTCTTACTTCCTGCATCAAATAAAACACCTGCAACCTTAACGCCTTTAACGTCAGCAATAGTCATACACTGATTTCCTTTAGTTGGTTTGAGAGTTGCATAACCAAGACCTAATACAACTGTATTTTCATTTGTAATTGTAATAGGTTCACTGATTTCATAAATACCAGGTGTTAAAATTAAATTCTTTCCGTCTTTAATTTCACCATTAATTTTTGCTGCTGTATCACCAGGTTTTGCAACATAAAATTTATCTAAGCCAATTGTTTCACCTTTGATTTCATCTCCATCCCATGAAACACCTGTTGCATCCTTGCGTAACTCAGGAACAAATACTCCATATTCACCGTTTTTGTCAACAGTTAAGAATGGTTTTTCCTGAACTTCCGGAGTCTTTGTAACTTTTGTGTAAGCTAAATATGGCCATTCACCATCAGGACCGTTTTTAACTTCTGCGTTTGTATCAAGTAATGGCTTAACTTCACAACCAACGAAAACATAGTTCCAAACGCTTCCATCCCACCTGTTCATTTCAACGTTTCTTGATAACCATTGCTGCTGTGAGCCACCTGCTACACCAGCTTCTGCAACTACATCTTTTCCTGTTTTACGGTCTTTATATGTGTACTTTCTACCTGCGATTTTTGAATCTGCAAGAAAGCCACCACTGGCATATCCACCTTCATGATGTAAGTTTAAATTGCCTTTAATATTCATTCTTCTCATTGATGTTGCCTGAGAAACAGCCCACATTGTTGTCTGATTTGTAGTTGTTAAGTTTTCAACAGATCTCCAGAAATTACATAAAGCATTGTAATTAACTGAACCATCATATTTCTTGCCCTTCATCCATTCAGCTTTACATGTAATATTGCCTAAAGTTGTATCTTTGGGTGATATTCCCATACCTGCAACCTGTGTGTAAAAACCTACATTAACATTAAGATTGTCGCTGTATGTTCCAGGTGCAAACATCATTGCATATCTGTCAGAAATAAACTGACCTGCCTCTGTTGTCTTATAAACGTTATCAATATATTTTTGAACTTCTGTTGTATTATCAGTGTCCTCGAATATTGCTGTGTTATATCCAAATGTCTTAATTTCATAAGATGTTGGATTAGACAAAGTATATTCTTTTCCATCTTTTACAAATGAAACCTTGTAATATTCACCATTATAATCTTTGTCATTGTAACTTGCATCAGAAGATGTTCCTACTTTTTCATATTTGGCAAATCTACTGCTTGCCTTGTAAATATTATAAGAACCACCATCTAATTTGTTCCATGTAATTGTACATGAACCGTCATCATTTTTTACAAATTTCAAATTTGAAATAGTTGTAACATTAGTTGCTCCGCTAACCGGCATAACCGTTACACTTGTTAATACTAATGCCATAACTAAAACAAACGAAATTACATTTTTCTTAATTTTGTTCATTCTCTTCGCTCCTTTTTCCGAAATTTAAAGTTATTTTATCATAATAGTTTTACTATTCCAAATAAAAAAACGTTTTTAAACAATGTGTACAAATAATGTTTTTTATATTATTAAAAATCACCAAAAAATTTTATCTATTTTCGAAAAAGGTCACATATACTCTTTTTAATTTGGATTATTAAAGTTGGTAAAAATGCTAAAGCTAAAATCTTCACTAATTCCATTATATCTAAATCCTCAATCATAAACATTGTTTTTAATGGCGGAATAGTTAAAACTCCCAGTAGTAAAATTACACCTATTGCAAATGCTCCAATAATCCATTTATTTGTTCCTAATTTTATTTTTACAATTGATAAATCACTTCTACAGTTAAACCCATGAAATAATCTTGCCAATGTTAATACTGCAAATGCCATTGTACTTGCCTTTAACGACGAAGTCCTATCCCCCATTAAAAATCCAGCAAAAGTTACTATAGAAATTAAACAACCATAAAGTAAAAGTTCCTTTGTAAATTTCTGCGTAAAAATTCCCTTTTTAGGATTTCTTGGTTTGATTTTCAATAATGATTTGTCTACTTTTTCCATACCAATTGCCAATGCCGGAAGGGAATCTGTCAACAAATTAATAAACAATAAATGAACCGGCTTAAATGGTACATCTAAATTAAGCAATGAACATATTAATACAACAATAATTGCAGCTAAGTTCCCTGACAAAAGGAACAATATTGAATTAATAATATTTCTATAAACACTTCTACCATTAGAAACAGCTTTGATAATTGTGGCAAAATTATCATCTGCAAGAATCATTGATGATGCATCTTTTGAAACTTCAGTGCCGGTAATTCCCATTGCAATTCCGATATCTGCTTTTTTTAACGCAGGTGCGTCATTTACACCGTCACCTGTCATTGCCACAATATTTCCCTGTCTTTGCCAAGCGTCAACAATTCTGATTTTATTTTCAGGTGATACCCTTGCATATACTGATACTTTTTTGATTTTATCATTTAGTTCTTTGTCATTAATTCTGTCAAGTTCTTCCCCTGTCATAACCAAATCATTTTCATTATAAATACCGATTTTCTCTGCAATGGCTCTTGCTGTTTCTTTATGGTCACCGGTAATCATTATTGGTTTTATGCCGGCTTCTTTTGCATTCTTTACAGCTTCCTTTGATTCTGTTCTTGGTGGATCCATCATTGAAATTAAACCTAAAAATACAAAATCTTCTTCATTCTCAAAACTTAAGTTCTCTTCCTTGTAAATTTCTTTATATCCAAAAGCTAAAACCCTGTAACCATTTTTTGAAAAATTATAATTAGTTTCTAATATGTTTTCTATGTCTGACTCTTTTATGTCTTTTACTTTACCATTTAAACTAATGCCTTTAATTTTGTTAATTAAAACATCTACTGCCCCTTTTGTGAAAACAATCTTTTTATTATCAATCTCATACTGAGTGCTCATTATTTTTCTTGTAGAGTCAAAAGGATTTTCTTCTTCTCTTAGAAATTTATTTCTAAGATTTACATAAGTTTCATTTTTTAAAATATTAGCTCTTTCGACCATTTCTAATAAACAGGTTTCTGTTGGATCACCAATATTTTTTTCAGTTGAAATTTCTGAGTCATTGTTAAGTATTGCATTATAAATTAAAAATCTTTCTGTTAAATCATCACAGGAACAATTTTCAGGTTTTAGAATTTTATTATTTACATAAATATCTTCTACTGTCATTTTATTCTGTGTTAAAGTACCTGTTTTATCTGAACAGATAACAGATACGCAACCTAAACTTTCAACAGCTTTTAAATCCTTTATTATTGCATTTTCTTTTGCCATTCTGCTTGTTCCCATTGCCTGAACAATTGTAATAATAGATGTTAGTGCCTCTGGAATCGCTGCTACTGCAAGTGCTACAGCAAACATAAGTGAGTCAAGTAATGCCTGCCCTCTAATTAAACTAAGAAGTAAAACAAAACCACATATTCCCATAATTACAAGTGCTAGTTTTTTGCTAAAATTATCCATGCTTATCTGTAAAGGCGTTTTCTTATTTTTGGTGTCATTCATAAGGGAAGCAATGTTACCAATTTCTGTGTCCATGGCTGTATTTGTGACAATAACTTTTGCCCTACCATAAGTTACCAATGTTCCTGAATACACCATATTCACTCTATCTGCAAGTGGAGTTTCATCCTGTAAAACTATATCTGCCTTATCCACATTTAAAGATTCGCCTGTAAGAGAACTTTCATTTACC
Source organism: Eubacterium sp. (assembly GCF_057858645.1). NCBI lineage: Bacteria > Bacillati > Bacillota > Clostridia > Eubacteriales > Eubacteriaceae > Eubacterium > Eubacterium sp. Next base: position 14,768 of record NZ_DBLZZO010000033.1, on the reverse strand, counting down.
TGTAAAGAATAATTCTCTATTATTCTGCCATCAGCAGGCACCATATCTCCTGCTTCCAATATTAAAATATCACCAGGCACAATCTTTTTTGATGGAATTTCCATTTTTGCACCATTTCTAATTACTTTAGACACAGGTGATGATAATTCTCGTAAGGCATCAAGAGATTTCTCAGCTTTAAAATATTGAACAGTACCTAAAATTGCATTTAAAATTATTACTACCAAAATTACAATAGTGCTTTCCACATTACCCGATGCTAATGAAATAAGCGCCGAAATAATTAGAATAATAACAAGTAAATCATTAAACTGGTCGTAAAATATTTGAAAAAATGTTTTCTTTTCTGTTTGTTCTAAAATATTTTCTCCGAAAGAGTTTAATTTTTCTTCTGCTTCTTTTGATGTTAGACCATTAAAAGTTCCAAATTGTTCTTTTAGCTGTTGTTTTGTTTTTTGATAATTTTCCATGGGAACCTCCTTGCTAATATTTGCATTTTTCTTTTTTTATTTACAATGAATTCCCTTGGAATTCATTGTAAATAAAAAAGAACGAGATTTTTGTGCATCAAAAATAATGCACAAAAAGTCTCGTTCAACTAAATCTTGTTAGTTCTCTGGCCTCCGGTTCAATTATGAACGTACTGACGAAAACCAGAACATGTAAAACATGCAACTACTCCCCTTTTGTTGTAAAGGTCTATAATTTTCTGTTATTATATCACACTGCAATCGAAAATCCTAGTACAATTTCTAATAAAAATTCCAGACCTAAAATTTTCAGAGGCAAATTTCATAAATTACATGCCCATTCCCATACCAGGGTTAGCTGGCATAGCAGGAACATCTTCTTTTATGTTTGCAACAACGGATTCTGTTGTAAGTAATGTACTTGCCACACTTGTTGCGTTCTGTAAAGCGCTTCTTGTAACCTTAGCAGGATCAAGGATTCCGGCGTCAACCATCTTAACGTATTTTCCGTTAAGTGCATCAAAACCTGTTCCCGGTTCTGATTCTCTTACTTTATTTACAATAACTGAACCTTCAAGTCCTGCATTCTTTGAAATTGTAAATAATGGTGCTTCAAGAGCCTTAAGAATAATTGAAGCTCCTGTCTTTTCATCACCTTCAAGTGAATCAACTAATTCTGCAACTTTCTTTGAAGCATGGATATAAGCAGATCCGCCACCTGCAATAATTCCTTCTTCTACAGCTGCTCTTGTTGCGTTTAAAGCATCTTCCATTCTTAACTTGTTTTCCTGCATTTCTGGTTCTGTAGCAGCACCTACTCTTATTACTGCAACACCACCGGCTAATTTTGCAAGTCTTTCCTGTAATTTTTCTTTATCGAAATCTGATGTTGTTTCTTCAAGCTGAGCCTTAATCTGACCAACTCTTCCTTCGATTTCTTCTGATGCTCCAAGGCCATCAACAATAATTGTATTTTCTTTTGTTACCTTAACAGATTTTGCTCTACCTAAATCTTCAATCTTAGTTTCTGCAAGAGATAAACCAAGTTCATCTGAAATAACCTGACCACCTGTTAAAATAGCAATATCTTTTAACATTTCCTTACGTCTGTCACCATATCCAGGTGCCTTAACAGCTACTACATTAAATGTACCACGTAACTTGTTTACGATAAGTGTTGTAAGAGCTTCACCTTCAACATCTTCAGCAATAATTAAAAGTTTTGCACCAGACTGTACAATCTGTTCAAGTACAGGAAGGATTTCCTGAATGTTAGAAATCTTCTTATCTGTAATTAAAATATATGGATCTTCTAATGTTGCTTCCATCTTTTCCATATCTGTTGCCATGTAAGCTGAAATATATCCTCTGTCAAACTGCATACCTTCAACTAAATCAAGTTCAGTTTTCATTGTCTTTGACTCTTCAATTGTAATAACACCGTCGTTTGAAACTTTTTCCATTGCATCTGCAACCATGTTACCAACTTCTTCGTCACCTGCTGAAATTGCAGCAACCTTTGCAATCTGTTCTTTTCCTGTTACAACACTGCTCATGTCAGCGATTGCTTCAACTGCACAATTTGTAGCTTTCTTCATTCCTTTTCTAAGAATAATTGGGTTAGCACCTGCAGCTAAATTCTTCATACCTGCGTTAATCATTGCCTGTGCTAAAACTGTAGCTGTTGTTGTACCATCACCTGCAACGTCATTTGTCTTTGTTGCAACTTCTTTTACAATCTGTGCTCCCATGTTTTCAAAAGCATCTTCTAATTCAACTTCTTTTGCAATTGTTACACCATCGTTTGTAATAAGTGGTGCCCCAAATGATTTATCTAAAACTACGTTTCTTCCTTTTGGTCCAAGTGTTACCTTTACTGTATCTGCTAACTGGTTTACACCTGCTTCAAGAGCCTTTCTTGCTTCTGCTCCATATTTAATTTCCTTTGCCATAATAAATGCCTCCTATAAAAATTATTCAACTATTGCAAGTATGTCTGACTGTTTTACAATAATGTATTCTTCATCATCTAATTTAACTTCATTGCCTGCATATTTTGAAAAGATAACAACATCCCCAACTTTAACATGCATTGTTACTTCTTTTCCATCAACTAATCCACCGGGACCAACTGCAACAACTTCTGCCTGCTGTGGTTTTTCCTGTGTCTGACTTGTTAAAATAATTCCTGACTTTGTTTTTTCTTCAGGAGTAGACTGTTTTAATACTACTCTGTCTGCTAATGGTACTAATTTCATTTTGTTACCTCCATATGTTATACTCATAGGTTCTAGACCTGCTTTTTTATGTTTTGTTAGCACTCTTTAATTATGAGTGCTAATCACTAATACATATATTATCACTTTTCTTATTAAATGCAACCCAAATAATAAAAAATTAACAAAACTGTTACATTTTTATTTTCCTACCTTGTTATCTCTGCCAAAACAGAATAAATATTGTTGGGCATAGCCACCGTACTCTCCGTATTTTTCTCTGGCAAATTCAGCAATCCTTTCCTTAGATGTATCTTCACCATTGAAATAAACTGACTCCATAATTCTTTTTATCCATACATCAATTGGAAAAGCATCTCTGTAGCCAAGTGAGAAAAGCATTACACAATTGGCGACCTTTTCACCAACACCTTTAATTTCTATTAGTTTTTTTCGTGCCTGCTCTTCATTTAAATTCTTAAAAGTTTTCTCACATAAATAGCCACTACTAATCTTTTCCACTGCATCAGCCAAATATGGTGCCCTGAAACCTGTTTTCATTTCTCTAAAGCTTTCTTCCGTTATTGTTCCAAGAACCTTTGGTGATGGGAATGAATAATATTTTTCATTGTTTATGGTACCCAGATAATTTCCATATTTTTCGCTAATTCTTTTTACAAGCTGTTTAATATGGGGAATTTGTTTATTTTGGGAAATAATAAAAGATATAAGCATTTCATGAAACTGTTGATTTAAAATTCTAACGCCATATTTTTCCTTTATTGCAGGTTCCAGTTTTTTGTCATTTTGCAATAAAAAATTTTTGATTTTTCCATAATCACGTTTCAAATCAAAATAATCAATCCAAATATTTTCGACTTCTTCTATAGAATTATTGAAGAAAATCAAATTATCATCTTCCTGTTTTACATGTATTAATTTCTCATAGGCAACAACTACATATTCATTATCATTTTGCTTATAAAATCTAAAACACTGACCACATTCTAAAGTCTGTTCCAAATTAAAATCATTTATTCCCTCTATAATTGTATTATTTTTTTGCTGGTATATTCTCATTTTTTTCTCCTAATGTATTTCATAATAACACTAGCCTAACATTTTTAATTATCAGATTCAATAGAATCATTTACCAATTAATATATCATGAAAAAAAGCTTATACTAAATATATATTCTTACTTTATTTTGTGGCAGTTTCGTATTATAATTAAAGAAAATTTGTAACGACTAATACAAATATATTTAGAATAATAATTGGAGGTTTAGATATGGGATTTTTAAAAAAATTATTTGGAACAGCAGCAGTTACCGGAGCCGCTGTTGGTGGTGCATTATATGTGAAGAAACGCAAGGAAGAAAAAGATATTGACGAAGATATTTTTGAAGATTTTGACGATTCAAAAGCATTTGATGTTGTAACTGATGACAACGGAGATTCTACTAAGGTTGTAATTACAATTAACAAACGAAAAGTTAAGAATTTTGCTGATAGTGCAGCAGATAAGATTATTGACACTTCTGAAAAGATTAAGGATACCGTATCTGAAAAGCTTGGAGAAGACAATGTTAATATTATTAAAGATAAAGCTAGTCAGGTAAAGGAAAAAGCTTACGAAGCTGCTGACATTGCAAGTGAAAAGGCAAAAGATTTTCGCGAAATGGCTGTAAACAAAGTTGGCGAAGATAAAATCGATGCTACAAAAGAAAAGATTAGCAATGCTGCAACTAAAGTAACAGATACAATTAACAATACAATCGACAAGATGACTTCTACTTCTTCATCACATATCAACGATATTGATGATAATCTTTTTGATGAAGACGATTTGGAAGATGCCTTTACTGATCAGGATGTAACAGAAGACGATTTCGTTACTGAAGATGATGTTACAGTTGACTCAAAAGAACAGGGTGACTTATATGAAGAAGATTCTGATGGCGATGATTTAGATGATGATTTGCTTACAGATGAATTAAATGATCTATAAAACATAATTAGAAAATTTGTTTTTAGATTCACCTGCTTTTTCTTTTTATTTTTGATACTTTTTAAGGTTTCAGACTTTTATATAAAGTTTGGAACCTTTCTTATTACACAAAAAAGAAGTCTTTATTGATATACGATTTTTGCTTTCCAAATATCTATCTTAATAAAAACTTCTTTTTAATTTATATTCTTTTTATATTAATCTTAATACCAATTCCATTCTATTTCTTTGGCAACTTAAATGAGCTCTTAAGTGATACGATTCTGTTAAATACAGGATGCTCAGCTGTATAGTCTTTTAAATCTGCACAGAAATATCCCTGTCTTACAAACTGGAATTTATCTTCAGGCTTAACATCTGCAATGTTTGGTTCAACATAACAATCTGTTAATACTGTCTTTGAGTTAGGATTTAAGTTAAGAGTTCCATCTTCATTTAACTTACCTTTTTCTTCATCAACAATGTTTTCATAAAGACGTACTTCTGACTTAACACCATGACGTGCTGAAACCCAATGGATAGTTCCTTTTACTTTTCTACCTGTAAATCCACTGCCACTTCTTGTTTCAGGATCGTAAGTTACATGTATTTCTGTTACCTTACCGTTCTCATCCTTCTTGTAGTCCACACATTTAACAAAGTAAGCATTCATTAATCTTACTTCATTACCAGGGAATAATCTAAAATATTTCTTAGGTGGCTCTTCCATAAAGTCATCGCGGTCAATATAGATTTCCTTACAGAATGGTACTTTTCTTGTTCCAAGTTCAGGACATTCAACATTATTTACAACGTCAAACCATTCAACCTGATCTTCAGGATAGTTGTCAATTATAACTTTAATTGGATCTAAAACAGCCATTAATCTTGGTTTCTTAGCTTTTAAATCTTCTCTGATGCAGTATTCTAACATTGCATAGTCAACTGAGCTGTTACTCTTTGAAATACCACATAATTCAACAAACATCTTAATTGATTCAGGTGTAAAACCTCTTCTACGCAAAGCTGCAATAGAAACAAGTCTTGGATCATCCCAACCGTCAACAATTCCATCTTCAACTAACTGTTTAATATATCTCTTACCTGTTACAACATTTGTAACATATAACTTAGCAAACTCAATCTGTCTAGGTGGATTTGGATACTCTAATTCTCTTACTACCCAGTCATATAATGGTCTATGGTCTTCGAATTCTAATGTACAAATTGAATGAGTAACCCCTTCGATTGCATCTTCAATTGGATGAGCAAAATCGTACATAGGATAAATGCACCATTTATCTCCTGTGTTATGGTGTGTCATGTGAGCAACTCTATAAATAATAGGATCTCTCATATTAATATTAGGGCTTGCCATGTCAATTTTGGCTCTTAATACTTTTTCACCATCTTTATATACACCGTTCTTCATGTTTTCAAAGAGTTCAAGATTCTCTTCAACAGTTCTGTCTCTGTAAGGGCTGTCCTTACCAGGTTCTGTTAAAGTACCTCTGTATTCTCTAATTTCTTCAGGTGACAAATCACAAACATAAGCCTTGCCTTTTTTTATAAGCTTAACTGCAGCTTCATACATTTGTTCAAAATAATTTGACGCAAAAAATAGTCTGTCTTCCCAATCTGCACCTAACCACTTTATATCTTTTAATATTGATTCAACAAACTCTTCCTTCTCTTTTGTAGGGTTTGTGTCATCAAATCTCATATTAAACTTTCCGTTATATTCTTTTGCTAATCCGTAATTTAATAATATTGATTTAGCATGTCCTATATGAAGATATCCATTTGGTTCAGGTGGAAATCTTGTCTGAACATGGTCGAATCTTCCTTCTTCTAAATCTTTGTCAATAATCATTTCAATGAAGTTTCTTGACTCAACTTTTTCATTATTTTCTGTATTAATGTGTTCCTTATCCATTTTTGCCTCCAGTATTATTACTTCATCATATCCATTTAATAAAATATGTAATTAATTAGAATATAATTGTTTTTAACCCATAATGTAGAAAATTATACACTAAATACAATATGTTTTCAAGAATAAATGGGCTGTACATAATAAAAAGTTTATCTTCACCTTGTTCACTAATTTAACCGAAATTTGAGAAAATAATCGCTCAACAGTTAATTATGTATTCAATGTAAAAATAAACTTTTTATAATTATATATTTAGTGTTCTATCTTGCAACAAATACTTCTACGTATCTAACGCCCCACTGTAATGCAGCTGAATGTGAGCTGAAGAACATATCAATATGATTCCCTCTTACTCCACCACCTACATCTTCAACAGTGTAAGTATGACCGTTAATAACTACCTTTGTTCCCATTGGTAACTTTGATGTATCAGCGGCAATTGTTCTGCCTGCTGTTGCTCTCTTACCTGATGCAGTAACACCATTGCTCTTACCGCAACATGATGAACATGGGCAATAACCTGTAATTTTAAAAGTACCTAAACTTCTTAATTTTGTTTTCTTCTTTGTTACTTTTTTCTTTGCTTTAAGCTTCTTAGCCTTCTTAGCTTTTAATCTCTTAGCCTTAGCTCTCTTTGCTTTAAGTTTTTTAGCCTTTTTAGCTTTCTTCGCCTGTGCTTTAGTTGCTGTCTGTTTGCTAACACCTGTATTTGGTGAAATAATAACCTTTTCTGTTTCCTGTGTATTTAAAAATAGTTTTGTTTCCTGTGTGTTTAAGAAATTTGCAGAAAGTTTTGAGTTTTCATTTAATTCTTTAACAACTTTCCCCTCTTCGTTCTGTGTAATTACTTCAGTATGGTTATTTGCCTGCTTATCACTTTTATTACCTGTTAATGTCTGTGCCTGTATTGCTACAATTGCCAAACTAAATATTATAAGTGCTGTACAAGTAACAACTTTTACTCTGTTCATAATATAACTCCTTTTCTGCGCAATTTGATTACGCAAGGAGTATATTACAGCATTTGTTACAGTTTGTCAATAAAATATTACATTTTTGTTACAAACTCATTTCTCTTTTTAACTTTTTTGACGTTTTTTGTACTGTATTTATTACATTTTGTAAATATGGATTTTATAATATATTTTCTAAAATTCTCTGAATAATTGTCTCATAACCACATACAACAACCGTATTTTCATTAATTATTACAAAAGCTGTTTTTCTAAAGTTAAGACCTACTCCCAATTCCATACCAGCTGACAGTTCTGCCCTTCTGACAATTTTATCTATTTCCCTTTTATTGTCCTTTTTTAACTTGCTTTTTTCGAATTCAATCATAGGGAAACCACCTCGGTAACCTACAAGTTTCAAATCCTTTAGTTCAAATTCTTTCTTCCACTGTTCAATCTTCTCGTCCATAATTTATCTCCATTATCAATTTCTTTGCTTTATAATACAACATTTTTATATTTTTTTCACTTTATTTTTTAATCTGCATAGTTTATACCATGGAGGTGAATATGAAACCTATTGCTATTTTATCCGGTGACAAACGTCAAAAGTATATTTTAAAATACCTTAAAACTCATGGCTATAACGCCTATTTAAAAAGTACAATGGATTTTAATAACGATGATATACTTGTATGTTCTACTCCTTTTTGCAAAAACAAAAAATTCATTAACTGTGACTTTTGCTCCAGCTTTCCACTAAGAACATTTTTATCACTTTTAAAACCAAACCAAATTGTTTTTGGTGGAAATATTCCTACAGTCTGTAAAAAAATAACAAATATCAAATTCGTAGACACACTTCAATTAGATAATATAGTTTGGAAAAATGCTATTTTAACGGCTGAAGGACTAATAATGCATATCATAAAAAATACTGATTTTGCCATTGAAAATTCCGAAATTCTTGTTCTAGGTTACGGTAACTGTGGTACAAATATTGGCAAAAAATTAAATGCCTTAGGTGGCAAAGTCACCTTTTATGACCATACGGAAATTCACTTAATTGGTGCTAGGGCTAATGGTTTTAAAACTGTACAATTAGAGGATTTTGATACACACCTAAATAAATTTGACATAATAATAAATACAGTTCCACAGCCTATACTTTCAGATAAACATTACTCTTTACTTTCAAAAAACACCGTTCTTTTCGATGTTTCTTCTCAGCCTTTTGGGTTCAATAAAGATTTAGCATGTAAAAATCATTTATCTTTAATTACATGCCCTGGCATACCAGGTGCAACAGCACCAAAGAATGCCGGGGAATTAATTGCAAAAAGCATTATTTCATATTTAGAAAGGACTGAGATAAATGAGTCATAACTTTGTTGGTAAAAACATTGGTATAGGTATTACCGGTTCTTACTGCACTTACAAAAAAGTTTTTGAAGAATTACGTAGACTTGCAGACACTAAAGCCAATATTTTTACAATTTTTTCTGACAACGCTTCGACTACAGACACCCGCTTTGGGAAGTCAAAAGATTTCCTAAAACTTGCAAAGGAAATCAGCAAAAAAGAACCAATTACAACCATCCCCGCTGCCGAACCAATCGGGCCAAAATCAATGCTTGACATACTTGTAATTGCCCCTTGTACCGGTAACACATTATCAAAACTTGCAAACGGTATTAGCGATACACCGGTTTTAATGGCAGCTAAAGCACATCTTAGAAACAACAGACCTTTAGTTATTTTCTTAAGTACTAACGATGCTCTTGGTATGAATTTGAAAAACATAGGAATATTATTAAATACGAAAAATATTTATTTTGTGCCTTTTGGCCAGGATGATTATATAAAGAAACCAAATTCAATGATTGCCCATGTGGACTTAATTGAAGACACAATTGAAAAGGCATTAATTGGACGCCAAATCCAGCCTGTTATCAAAAGTCCACATGTTACTATTTTATAAAAAGGGAGAATTATATGTGCGGTATTGCTGGTTTTTATCAAATAAAGCATAATGTTTTTAAAGACTATTCTTACAAGCTTCTCACAGGTAAGCTAAAAAACATGAGGGACTCTATCAAACATAGAGGTCCTAATGATGATGAAATATTTATGGAAGGTTTTTGCGGTTTGGCTCATACCCGTTTATCCATTCGTGATATTAAAGGTGGTGCCCAGCCTATGACAAGAAAATATAACGGAAAACGTGCAACCATAGCTTATAACGGAGAAATCTATAACACTGATCAATTAAAAAATAAACTGGCTGCTTATGACATTGACTTAAGAACAACTAGCGATACCGAAATAATTCTTTACTGCTATCTTGTATTTGGACCAAAGATTTTCAAAGAATTAAACGGGATTTTCGCCTTTGCAATATATGAAAACAATAAACTAACCATTGTAAGAGATCATGTTGGTGTTAAGCCATTATTCTATTATTTTGATGGCTCTCAATTTGTTTTTTCATCAGAAATAAAAGGAATTTTTGCCTATGGTATCACACCCCGTTTAAATAAAAGCAGTTGGTGTGAGATTATCGGTTTAGGTCCGGCTCATACTCCGGGCAATGGAGTTTTTGAAAATATACATGAGGTATTATCAGGACATTATTTAACCATAAATTTAACACCAGATAAAAAGATTATTCTTGAAGATTATTGTTACTGGAAGCTTAGAAGCAAAATCCATAAGGATGACTACAATGCCACTGTTATGCATACAAACTTTTTAATAGAAGACAGTATAAAAAATCAAATGGTTTCTGATATACCTATTTGTACTTTTTTGTCAGGTGGCTTGGACTCCAGCTTAGTTTCTTCTATTGTAAATAAACATCTTGGTGAAAAAAGCCTTGCTACTTACTCCTTTGATTTTGTAGACAACAACATTAATTTCAAGGCAAATTCTTTCCAAACAACAAGAGACAGACCTTATGTGGATATTATGAAGGACTATCTTCACAGTAAACACCACTATTTAGAATGTAATAATAAGAATCAGATAGAATGTCTTTTTAAAGCTGTTGATGCCAGAGATATGCCTTGTATGGCTGATGTGGAATCTTCCATGTTATATTTTTGTAATCTTGTTTCCAGAGAATGTAAAGTTACCTTAACCGGTGAATGTGCTGACGAAATATTTGGTGGCTATCCCTGGTTTCACCATAAAGAAATGCTTGAGCAAAATTCTTTTCCATGGTCATACGATTTGTCTGCACGAACTTTTTTATTTAAAGATGATTTTATAAATGAGCTTAATATTGATGAATATGTGGCAACCGCCTACCAAAATTCAGTAAATGAATGTGAATTTTTAGAAGAAGAAAACGAAACAGAAACTTTAAGACGAAAGGTAACGTGGCTTAATATTAAATGGTTTATGATGACACTTCTTAACCGAATGGACAGATGTAGCATGTATTCAGGTCTTGAGGCAAGAGTTCCTTTTGCTGACTACCGAATACTTGAATATGTATTCAATGTTCCATGGGAATATAAATGTTACAAAAATCAGCCTAAAAGTCTGTTAGTAGAATGTGGAAAAAAATATCTACCTAACGAAATTCTTTACAGGAAAAAAACACCTTACCCTAAAACCTATGATCCTAATTACGAAAAACTCTTAGGGCAAATGGTAATGGAGGAGTTTGATTCTAATTCAGCTCTTCGTGATATTATTGACAAAGAAAAGCTTTCTTCTTTCATTAAAAGTCCAAAGGACTACGGCAAGCCTTGGTATGGTCAGTTAATGGCAGGTCCACAGATGCTTGCTTACGTTCTACAAATTGGCTACTGGTTACGAAAATATAGTATACAGCCGTAATGCATGTTGCCGCGTAACTATTTTAATTTCGTGGGAGCGTACGTTCCTAGTTGAACTTTTTAATAAGAAATTCTAAAGTCTTTTCATATTAAAATATAAAGAGATAAATCAATCCAAAATCGGTGATTTATCTCTTTTGTCCAACTTTACTTAATCAATATTAATGTCTTTCAGCAAATAATTGTCTAACTTTGATTCTTTATTAATGCTCTCAGAAATCTTCTTATTTACCAAGTCTACTTCTTCCTTAAAATTCATAGCTGACATTCTAAGGGCGCCATGCCCCATAATAATTAACTGTTCTAAGGCATCAGAAGTTGCAACTGTAACCCTGTATTTATTAGCCATTTTATGGGTAGTTTTCGCAATATACATATCTGCAGTTTCAGCAGCTTTTGTAAAGATAACATAAACATTATTATGTTTATAAACTGTTTCCTTGTGTCTGTTCACATTATATGCGTCAAATACAACAATAACCGTATTATCCTTATAGCCCTGATAGTTTGACATAATATCAAGGAGTCTGTCTCTGGCACCATCTATGTTTTTCGAGGCAATATTTTTCAGTTCATCCCATGCAAAAATAATATTATAGCCGTCAACCAAAACACATTCAGGCAAATTATTATTTTCCTTGCCCTTATATTTTTTTGTAGGTTTATTGTATGTTTTAACTTTGGTTTCTGAATATTTTTTACGTTTAATCGGCCCAAAAGTTTTCTCGAAAATAGCCTCTAATTCCTTATCAGTTGCATATGAATCTGACTTTTTCCTGTGTGTAACATTTACTTTGACGTTATCTTCTACCTGATTGCTTTCATCTAAAACGTCATTTAAGTTAATTGAAGATTTTACGTGCATGTAATTTTCAACTTCATTCCAAGGCACATTAAAACCTGCACCATGGGCACAAAAGACTGAACCTGTAGGATTTGACAAGTCACTTTCGCTATCATAGCCTATGTTTTCAATTACTTCATCTGCATTATGACATGGTGCATAGCCTTTAAATTTCAATGTTAAAGAACCTAAACCATGAGTATATTCATTTACATCATTTATATAGTTCCACATTGTAGATACCGGCCCATAACCTGTAAGAATACACTTATCTCCCTTGGTTTCAGGGGGATTTACGTTGCCTTCCATATTGCTAATATCAGTCATGGCTTTACCTACATTCTCCTGTGGAACTGTTAAAACAAAATCATAATATGGTTCTAACAAAACTGATTTTGCCTTCTTTAAGCCCTGTCTCACAGCCCTGTAAGTTGCCTGTCTGAAATCGCCACCTTCTGTGTGTTTTAAATGAGCTTTTCCACCTATTAAAGTAATGGAAATATCTGTTATTGGTGAACCTGTTAAAACACCTCTATGATTCTTTTCCTGTAAATGTGTAAGAATTAATCTTTGCCAGTTTTTGCTTAATAAATTTTCACTTACGGCTGTGTTAAAGGTTAAACCACTACCGGGAAGTCCCGGCTCTAATAGAAGATGTACTTCTGCATAATGCTTCAGTGGTTCAAAATGACCAATTCCCTCTACAGCTTCCATAATTGTTTCTTTATACAAAATACTGCCGGCACCAAATTCTATGTCTAAGTCGAAACGCTCTTTTACTATATTTTTCAGAACCTCTATTTGAATTGCTCCCATTACATTAGCTGTTAATTCCTGTTTTTCTTCATTCCAAGTGATTTTTAAAGTTGGCTCTTCTTCCTCAATTTCCTTAAGCTGTTTATAAACCTGATTAATGTTTATTCCACTTGGTACTATTATTTTATAAGCCAATACCGGTATAAGACTTGGTTCAATAAACTCATGTTCAAAGCCTAATCCCTCTCCCTGATATGTTTCATTAAGACCTGTAACGGCAACAATATCACCTGGTAAAGCCTCTCCTATTGCGTCATATTTTTCTCCTGAATAAACACGAATTTCATTTACTTTTTCACTCCACTCTTTTGCACCGTTTTGCCCTGTCAAAAGATCCTTTACCTTTAAACTACCACCTGTTATCTTCATGTGGGTAAGTCTGTTATTATTATTGTCTTTGGTTATTTTATAAATTTTTGCCCCAAAGCTTTCATTATATATAGGCTCATAAGTGTAACTATATAAGCCTTCCATCAACTGCTCTATACCGTCAAGTTGCAGGGCCGAGCCAAAATAGCATGGAAACAACTCTCTGTTACAAACAAGCTCAGATATAGTAGTGTCTGTAAATTCCACTCCATTCATGTAATCTTCCAGCAAATCTTCATTGCACATTGCTATGTCTTCGTATGTTCCCACACCTACTGGAAATCTTACAATTTCATCTCCAAATTTATCTTTTAACTCGTGCAAAAGAAAATCTCCACTTACATTTGGCATGTCCATCTTGTTTACAAAAATAAAGGTAGGCACTTGATATTTGTCCAATAATTTCCATAAGGTTTCAGTATGTCCCTGAACACCCTCGCTTCCACTAACAACTAAAACTGCATAATCAAGAACAGATAAAGTTCTCTCCATTTCCGCTGAAAAGTCCACATGCCCCGGTGTATCAAGGAGAACCAGTCTCAAGTCTTTGTATTCCATAACTGCCTGCTTAGAAAAAATAGTAATCCCTCTGTCACGTTCCATTTGAAATGTATCAAGATACGCGTCCTTATGGTCTACTCTTCCAAGCTTGCGGATTTTTCCTGTTGTATATAAAAGTGCCTCCGACAATGTTGTTTTTCCACCATCTACGTGAGCCACAATTCCAATTGTAATTTTTTTCATGTATTAATTCCTCGTTTTATTTTTCATATAATTATTTGTGCCATTTTTCTATATGATTCTTATTTACTTTTTTATATTTCAGTATTTATCAATATTTCAGTATTTTCTGATATTATCCTATAACATTTTAGCATAAAAACTTTGTTTTTTGCATATTTTTACTTTGTTTAGTTTTGTATTGACTTAATTAATTTAACAAATTTCCCTATAGAAACTTTAAATGTAAAATTTATGACAGTATATTGAAAACTAAAAAATATAAGGGGGAGATAATTTGACAATTTACATTATGCTTCTAAAGCAATTTTCCTTTCAACCTTTGGCGGTTTAAGAGGTGCAGCTTCCATTGTATTCTCAATAATGATAAAACGTGCCGGGGATACTATTGTTCCAAATGGAGATACTGTAATCTGTGTACAGGATAGCGTTATACTAAGTGTGCCATCCTACGAACTAACAAAAGCCGATTCATACTTTGGTGTATTGATGTGACCCCAAAAAGTTAGACTTTTATTGCGTAACAGGTTTTAATATCTGTTACGCATTTTTTATGCAACCAAGAGGCTGAGTCTGTATTGGACTGGA